>DAHVAI010000217.1 GCA_027314685.1 Nitrososphaerota archaeon
CCCCTCGAGTCTTGAAACACAGTACATAATCGACATGTTCTGGCTCAAGTACAAGCAGATTTTTGGCCGGTGAGGACGCATGTTTCTGGGGATTGCCATCAATTTCGTTTCGAGTCTTCACCGTGCTTGTTCTGATTACTAGAACAAGGTTTGCTATTACTTATTCTCAAATAGTTCCTGTATTCTTAGGCAGAAATGAAGGTTACAAAGTGGCAAAAGCAAAGATGGCCATCTCATTAGGAGTCTCTGCCGTCATCGCAATGGTAATAATCTTCATAGTGGGGTTTGGAGTATATCTCAACTCGACATTCGACACCACTAGAACTGCAAGCACGACTGATTCGACGAGTAATTCGCTCCCGACAGTCCCTTCTCTATCGACGTACGAGTCAAGAAGTTCGGTGCCTTGCTCAACCGCCAATTCTAACGGCATTCAGTTGACTAGTTCCTCGTATCTTTTCATGAATTCATCCTCCGCACAGATCTGTATGCTGTACACTCTGACTCCAAACAACGGGCCGCTCACGCTGTCGTTCTGGGGGCAAACGTTGATTGGACACGTCTCAAATGGAACTCAGTCACTGTCGAACGCAACGTCGTACTCGGTTTCCATATCTCCAGATAAAACGACGCTTACAAATGCGAATTCCACGGTCGAAGTGACTTATACCATATCAGGTGCAACGGGAAATGTCTACTTTCTGCCCGTAGGTTTTTGCATGTTTATTCCCATCTCGCATTCTGCAAATGCTACCGCATCGGATCTGCCGTTCTTTCCCAATTTATGTCCGACCGTCGGTATCTCTGGCGAAATCGTCGGATTGAGTAACTTTAGTCTTTCGTCATTGAAATAGAAATTTCACTACGCCGGGATGAATATCTCAAAGGAAATTCATTGGTGCACATACAAAGCTGTGTCGTGATTTCACAGCGATTCAGACACTCAACCACAGGGACTAATGTCTTGATAGACAAGAACAGAGTTGCCCGTTTTCGACAATACGTACCTGGTCTCCGTACTTGTGAAATAAACAATAGGCATCCATGGATGCCATTAGTAAGGTTTTGAAGCAAGAAATGTTTTCTCGGAGATCTCCTCTGGATTTAGTCTTCTTCACTGGAGCTTTTCTTGCCATAGAGTCGTTCGTATCCTTTCAGTGGTACAATTTCCTCTTCTACGGCGGGACTGAGACATACAACGGCGTCACGGTGACTATACTTCAGGTTGCATTCTTACTCCTGGGAATCATCCTGATGTCTGCAAGTGTTGTGTTCCGCCGATTTTCTGCTGTGAGAGAGAACGGCTTGTCAGAAAGTACGCTCCCATCGACCAGTCTGTTCGCTGACTTTTCATTCATAGCCGGCTCCTTCATTGGCATCGCAGATATTTCCTACTCCTTCCCTAGTTTATTCTTCGGCGGTTATCTTGGGACTAGCGCGAAACTCTTCCTTCTGTTTATCTCGCCAATCCTAGTCGGAACAAGCTTATACCTGTGGCAACGTAAAAGACACTTTCAAAGCAATGTTCGAGATCACAGGCTTGCTTGGGAAATATTCTCAACAGTTTGGATTTCCACTTTGCTGATAGTTCTCTTCCTTCCAATGGGAGGGATTTTCTCCTTCCAAGTAAATATTGGCTACCCGCCACTCACGATCGGGCTAACTAGCATTGCAATGATCTTCTTTGGCTCCTATTCAATCTTCAATGCAGAGAGGAAAGTAGTCTCAACCGGCCCTATGCAAACTAGCCGCGGTAATATCCCGATGCGTTCTTCCTTCAAGAAACTCTTCATGACAATCTTCCTTGTTACACTTGTCGCGGCAAGCAGTCTGACAGTTCTCACTAATGATTTTGGATATGCGTATACCAACTGTGGAGGTGCTTTCGGACTCTACAGCTGCAACGTGCGCACGATCACAGTTTCTTCAATCACGCTTTATGGAGGGACAACAGCCTCCGGAACTTTACTCGCAACGTCCAACATGTCAGTTGAACTAAACAATCCTGAAGCACCAACCACAATCACTGAGCTTAGCCTGGCGCCGTCGACTGCTTACTCATTCTCCTCGCCATCCACCGACTATTCACAAATCCTGCATTGGAGCGCGACTTCCAATAGCAAAGACAACATTAATTTCAGCGCACGGTATTTTGTCGGAGGTGCGAACTCTATCAATGCAAGTTCGGTTAACAGATACGTTTTCTATCCCGTTTCAACGGAGAATGGGCCAATTGTTGAAGAAGAAATAATCCCAAGCCAGACGTACAGCTATCAGATCAATTTCGCCAACGGGCAGTCTATCTCTGGCAGTCTAATAGCTCAGTAGCACTGTGTGTCTATGGGCTAGGTGGAACGGAGTCCGTATATACTCGTGACCTCCTAGCTTTCTCACTACGACTATTTCGTGTTCCTGCGAGTGTCAGATCTTCCACTTTCTCAATGTGTCAAACGTTTGATAGAGAAATATCCCAAGAGCGACTACGTTGACAATCAAGGCGAGAACAAAAAGCGATGACAAGCCATGAGGTTTCACCAGAAACAGCAGACCGAACAATGTCGTTGCAAAGAAGATGGCTAAAGTCGTCTGGAGCGGAACCAAGGACCTCCTTAGCCTTATCATATTCTCGAAGACGGCCTTTTCCACAAAGTACCTTCCGTCTTTCTCAATGACAAGACCCTGATTTATCAGCTTGGAAACATGGTAGTGAGCCACTGAAGCGGAACTGAGAGAGGCTTTCTTCTGGATGTCATTCAGCCCGATTGGTCTTCCCTCGGTGTAAAGAATGCGGTAAATCTTGAGAGTCGTCCCGCTAAGAGGGGAGTCAGGATGCTTTTCGCTCAAAAGACAAACCGCTTTTCATGATTTCTATTATTCAGAGTCTTATTTCTAATGTTTAGAAATGCTGTTTCGATTGGTAGTAACGGTTTCTAAACTCTAGAAAGATATAGCTCATATTGGCTCATAACTGGATAGTCTAGAAGTTGTCTGAATACAGAAGGCAGATTGTCGTTGGTGGCGCTCTTGCTTTGACAATTGGAATCATCGTCGTAGCTAGCGTTGTGTATCTCCCCTTGGAGAATGGTTCAACGAATACCTCTGTCAGCTCTAGCACCAGTTCCTTTTTCACTCAGTCGGAAGGATGCTTTTCTGGCGCTTTGCCGAAAAACAGCACATCATTG
>DAHVAI010000171.1 GCA_027314685.1 Nitrososphaerota archaeon
CGACTATTATTGAAACGTGCATTACAGTGCAGTAAAGGCAGATTGACTTTACAATGAAAAGCTCTACCGTAATAAGGTAAGGGACTATGCAAAGACCCAGAAACCTCCATAAGAACAGCGTCTTGAATGATGCATGGAACAGGCGGTCCGAACCGAACGCCACGAAGTAGATGAGTAGGAGGTTTACGATGAAATATCCTACAGCTATAACTTCCAGCGGTACCCCGAATATCGTGCTGTACGAGCTGCTGAGTACCTTATCGCAATCAATCTGGATTCCAGAAGAGCTGCCAGTCGAGACGAAGCAACCGGGCAGATGCTGGTGTAGCGTGTTATAGATGATTAGCACCATTGCAGAGGCCCAGAGTCCGACCACTGACATTGCTCCTAAAAGTGCTAACTTCTTCCAACCCAGTCTTCTGTTCAACTTTCATTCACGCAATGTAATGAACCAGATATTGTTACTAACAAAATTCGAATGTTGAAAATATCAATCTGGTCAATCGGTTATCTGCTTGAATTCTGTGTAATTCATATGTACATCAGGCCAGAGTGAAAACCCACCTGTTGGAGCCCGAGTACTTGAAACTAAGCATCTTAAGGTCAAATGTGTGAGCGGAAACCCGAGTTCAGGCGATGTCATTTCGCTTTGTCATTGTTGATCCTCGATTCAATCTCTCGGAGTCTTTGTTCGAGTGCTTTCTTTTCCTCCTCAAGGTAAGATCCTGCAGGTACAGGTTTAAGACTGCTCTTTGGCATGAGGTAGTTCCTTACCGCGCCAAACATTCCTCCGGCTATGCCACAAGCGGCCACGCCATACGGGCCGAAAAGAAGCCCTACGACGCCTCCTGTTAGCGTACCGTAAACATACCCGTGCATAATGTCGCTCAACCTATTCTCATAGATCACAATTCCCGTTAGAGCATAATTGGTTGCATAAAGAGCAATGTACAACGGATGGTATGACTTTACTACTTCAACATCCAGGTACCACATGTAGGCTGTGAACACGTTGCCTATCGTCAACAAAATGAGAAGACTCTGTTTCAATTCAGAGCTCCCAAATCTTGTAGCCCATAGAGCAACGAGAAAGATCAGCGGAAACCAGACTACCCCGAACATCCAATATGGAATTCCAAACAGAGCAGCCAATTGCGAATAGTTAACTGAAAATATATTCGTAGAGAACGCATTTTCAAGCCAGGCGTGGTAGAAGGCCTCGGCAATTCCCACAATAGAGATTCCAATGAATATCTTTGAAACTGCTGCGCCCATATACCTAAACACTTGACGCCGCCACTTTTAAGTCGCAAATACGATTCTCAAGCTTGAGAATGAGTCCAGCTAAGCACTCCTGTATTAAAATAGAAAGATGTTTTTCACATGCGGGAATCGTATATTTTGTTAAATATCTGACGAGGAAATTACGAGGGGAAATGGCACTGAGCTTATTGGAGCTACGTCTTAGTGTAACGCCAACCGTACGATACTGGATGACGGTAGTCTCGACTTGTGGAGGTAATTGAGAAGTGGCAGACGAAGACGGAGCAAAGAAAGCGCAGGATGGGAAACTATTGGATCGGGCTGAAGAGTCAAGGAGAAACCTACTCAAGGCAGGAGTCGGTTTTGGTGCGATCTTGGTAGTCGGCGGCGTTGCGTCAGTTGCCCGCTCCCTGATAAACCCCGGTATACCGGAGACATCTTCGACAACACAAACTGAAACAACGAGCTCTGGAGCATCTGGAGCGCCTCCGGCTGCAACTCCAAACTTTCCCGTGATACAGGTTGCAAATGTTAAGGATATTCAGGAATCGGTTCCGATCAGCTTCTACTATCCGCTTACAGATCAACCAAACATGCTGATCAAGCTGGGTGTCAAAGCCCAGGGCGGAGTTGGGCCTGACGGAGACATTATCGCGTTCAGTCAGATATGCCAGCACCTTGGCTGCCTCTACGCTTTTGTTGAGACAGGATCCTCACCTGCGTGCAATAGCTCTTACAAGGCATCTGGACCTATTGGTTATTGTTGCTGCCACGGAAGCAGATATGATCTCACGGAAGGTGCGAAGGTAATTGGCGGGCCAGCACCTCGACCTGTGCCGCAGGTTATTCTTTATTATGACGCCACCACTGGTAACATTTGGGCTACCGGAATGACTCCGCCGACGGTTTTCGGTTTTGACACTGGCTCAAGCGATGTTTCGCAGGACCTCGTGGGCGGAACGGCGGTTTAGATCGAAATGACTGAAGAGTCAAAACAAAACAAAAAGGAGCGGCCTAATGTTGGTTCTTCAGACAGCGCAGTGGGACGAGTCGCAGGATGGTTTGATTCTAGATTAGGATTGTCGTATCCCTTTCTACGAGACGCTCCAATATATTCAATCAACCCATTTTACTGGTTAGGCGCGTTGACAGTGATCGCCTTCGTGATCCAAGGAGTCACAGGCATAATGATGATGCTCTACTACATTCCTACGCCTACGCAGGCGTACTCCTCCACCCAGTTCATCTTCCAAAGCGTTAGTTATGGCAGGTTCCTTGAAACAGTCCACCTATACACTGCATATGCCATGATAGCACTCGCATTCATGCATATGATGCGCGGGTACTTTGTTTCCGTGTACAAGAGACCCCGAGAAATCATGTGGCTGGTCGGAATGGGCATGGGTTTTGTGACGCTTCTCTTCGGATTCACTGGATACCTCCTGCCTTGGACAGTTGTCTCAAAATCTGCTACTGATGTGGGTGTAGGCATGATGAGTGCACTTCCTCAACCGCTTTCGTCCTTGCTTACTTTCCTAACCGTGGGCGCAAGCGGCGATGCAGGAACATTACTTCGATTCTACGACCTACACGTTGTTGTACTTCCCGCAGTGTTACTTCTCCTCTTGGTCTTGAAGATGTACATGCTCGAGGCCCACGGAATTTCCGAACCTGCAAGAGGGATCGAGAACACCCCTGAGAAAAAGAAGAAACTCATTCCGATCTTCCCGGACGTGACGTTCTATCTTGTAGAGCTCTCCGCGCTGTTTGGAGCTGCTATGCTCTTGATCTCCGCAGTGTTTCCATTGAACCTACCACCCGAGTACACACCTCAGCTTGCGGCGCAATACGTCTCGCAGCCCGACTGGTACTTCCTGTGGATATATCAGATCCTTAAGATCAAAGCTTTCGAGGAAGCGGGACTCCCTGTTGCTTTGGCCGCGATTACAATAATCTTCATCGTCCTCACTATTTTGCCGTTCTTAGATAGAGGTGGAGAAAAGGGCATCGGAAAGAGAAGGATATTCGTGACGCTCGGCGCAATTTTTGTCGGAGAGGTCATCACGCTGTCTGCATGGGGAGAGCTTACTCCAGGTCAGGTAATCCCGAATGAACAAGCGATCTTGATTCTTGGAGGAATAGCGCTTCTCATCTCGATAGGCTCGGTAGTGATGTATAGATTGCTGGCTAGCGCAACCATGCGTAAAAAGACCGTCTCGGAATCAGTTATCCCTGCAACTAGCACAGTGACAAAGGGTCTTCAACCAGTGACAAAATCGGCGGCATTGTGGACAGCCGGAAGCTTTGCACTCATCATCTCTCTCGCAACCTTTTCAATTGGGAGTATGGTCAACTCGTTTGTCTCCATCTTTCTTAATGAGATTAGCGCTTGGACCGTCACTACGCTTGCGCTCTCTTCGTTGGGAGTGGCAGTTTCTGGCGTCCTGATAGTCTTTCTCCTTTACAGACTCGAACTTAGCAGTGGTAATCTCAAAAGAAGAATTAGAGCATTTGAAGTGGGGTGGATAGAAAAATGAGCTCAAAACTAAGAGAATACAGCGCGTACATTATAGGTTGGTTTCTCATAGTAGAAGGAATCTCCGTCTATTTTCTATGGGCACTGAATCCGACAACCAAGATCGGCGAATCGATTTTCGGTATCGTTATCGGAATTATTCTTGTATCGTTCGCGATCATTTCCTATGTGTACCGAGCGTACGACAGAGGCGATGCTCCAAGCAAATTGCTGCTCTTGGCGGGCTGCGTTATGATACTCGTTCTGATCTACACCAGCCTTGCAATATGACCAATGCTTGCTTTGCAACAACCATTGTTTGATTGTTCATGCGGGCATGTTTTAAATCGAGGGTCTCTTTACGAAATATCTTTGTGGAAGAGCTTAGCCAAAACGATTAACTTGGCTGCAGACAAATTCCGCATAACTCATTCTCAGCTCTGAGAATCTCCATCTTTATTAAATAGGATGGCAACGTACTAATGCCAACAATAACCGGAGTAGATGATATTGGATAACAAATTTGTTGGAACCGCAGTTTTTGTGATAGTAGCAATTGTTCTAGCGGCAGCATTTGGATTCTACTTTGCAACAGTAACCGTTGCACATGGATCCAGCACAACCAGCGTGTCAACGACTACTTCCACGGTGACAAGCACGACAACAGCGAGCTCTAATGCCACAGGCTCGCCTTATGTTCTGACACTAGTGATATCGACCAACAACATATACAACTCGACGTTCGGAGATCAACCGGCGTACTACGTCTTGGGATCGCACGGATTAGAATCATCGGCCAATATTTCTCTTCCCGCTCACAAGCTGATCAAGCTCGTCATAGTAAACTACGACGATGGTGGTGCAAATCTGACTAGTCCACAATATGAAGCCGTAACAGGGACTGTCAATAATGTTGTCACAGAGGTCAACAATAACAACATAAACTCATCCCAAGGTCTATCAGGGATTCAGATTAGCGGTGGTCAGAATGTTTCGAGCGTTTCTCCTGATAATATAGCACACACTTTCACGATCCCTCAGATTGGCCTAAACATCCCCATAGAACCTTCATCCACGGTATCGGCGTACTTTACCTTGAATCAAACCGGTACTTTCACTTGGTTCTGCATGACCGAGTGTGGTGCAGGCGCGACGGGAATTTTGGGCGCCATGGCAACTGCCGGCTGGATGACTGGTAGTGTCACAATCAGCTAAACGGACAACTAGCCAAAGTGCAAGAGTTGTAAGACTCCAATTGGGGTTTGGTTAGGATTGAGAAAGGCGCGAGCCTGTACGCCAAGTCACGACTCGCAGATAATATCTCAACTCGATAGGTAGCCGATTAAATTACTCCCAGTTCCTTTCCCACTTTGGCAAAGACATCGATTGCAAAGTTCAAGTCGTCCTTTGTGATAGCCGCGTTCATCATTGTTCTGATTCGCGCTTTCCCAAGAGCTACCATAGGGTAGACTATCGGCAGTGCGAATATCGTCTCCTCGAAAAGTCGTTCGCTCAACTTTTTTGCAGTACTGCTTTCTCCGACAATGACTGGCGTTATCGGAGTCTCGCTCCGACCTATATCGAAACCAAGTTCTTTCAAGGACTTTTTGAAATACTTTGTGTTGTCCCAAAGTCTCCTCACATGTTCTTGTTCGGTTTCCAGCACATCAATTGCAGCAATGCATGCAGCCACAACTGCAGGTGGGTGAGAACCGCTTAGTAGCCAAGTTCGAGATTTGTTGAAGGCAAAATTTACAAGATCGCTTGAGCCAGAAACGTGTCCGCCAACCACGCCGAATGCTTTTGAAAATGTACCCATTTCAACATGAACGAGGTCTCTGCCCAAATTAAAGTGCGAGACAATTCCTCTCCCGCCTTCACCAAGAACTCCCTCGCCATGAGCGTCATCGACGTATAACATAGCACCGTGTTCGTGGCAAATTTTCGCAATCCTATCTAACGGAGCAATGTCCCCATCCATCGAGAAGACACCATCTGTGATGACCAATATGCGTCTGTATAGAGGTGAATGCTTCTCAGCATCATTCAACACGTGTTCCAAATCAAACATGTCAGCATGCTTGTACACTGATCTTTCCGCACGCGACAGTCTGACACCATCAATAATGCTTCCGTGGTTTAGCTCGTCGCTGATTATCAGATCGCCTTCATCTACAAGCTGGGGAATTAGTCCTGAATTGGCAGCGAAGCCCGTCTGAAAGACAAGAGAGGCTTCAGCGTGCTTGAAACTTGCTAGTCGCTTCTCGAGTTCTGCGTGAAGATCCATGTTTCCAGCAATAGGGCGGACTGACCCAGATCCAACTCCGTGAGTCTTGACTGCTTCTATCGCAGCCTCTTTCAGCTTTGGATGGTTACTAAGTCCCAGGTAATTGTTTGAACACAACATCAGAACTTTCTTTCCATCGACGGTGCACCAAGGAGTACTTGGCCCGTTCAACACGTGCAATTTCCAATCCAAATCCTTCGCAGCAAGATCGTCGAACTCTTCACGAAGGAAGGATGCGGCATCCCTCAAGGAAATCCACCTAGAATTAAGCTCTCCAAACTTGCATTAATCCTTTCCAACTCAGGTTAATCGCTTTCCCAGCCTCTCAATCATGCTGGATGTCATCGAAGTAAGATCGTACGACGGCGCCCATCCCCAATCGAGTCTTGCTCCGCTGTCATCCAAAGACATCGGCCAAGAGTCTGCTATCCTTTGCCTAAAGTCTGGCTTGTATTCCAATACAAGTTCTGGGATGTGCTTTCTTATTTCATTTGCAAGATCTTCAACTGAGAAGCATAAACCTCCCAAGTTGTAGCTTGTCCGAATACTGATTTGAGTCGGATCAGTCTCCATAAGATTCAGAATTGATTTGATGCAATCAGGCATGTATAGCATCGGCAGAACAGTTTCTTTCTTGACAAATGCGGTGTACCGCTTTTTTATGAGAGCTTCATAGAATATCTCGACCGCGTAATCTGTTGTTCCGCCACTCGGGCGAGTTTCGCTACTTATGATTCCGGGAAATCGAATACTCCTAACATCCAACCCGTACTTTGTGAAGTAATAATTGCATAGCAATTCTCCGGCAACTTTAGTCACACCGTAGATTGTGGTCGGAACTAATGATGTGTCCTGCGGTGTATTCTTTTTGGGGGCATTCGGCCCGAATACTGCAATTGAACTCGGCCAGAACACCCTTGCGACTTTTCGATTCATAGATACCTCAAGGATGTTGTGTAGTCCTTGCAGGTTTACATCGTAGGCAAGTTCAGGATTTTCTTCGCCTGCTGCCGAAAGAATTCCTGCGAGATGATAGACTACGTTAACATCATAGCGCGCGACTAGTTTTGAGATCCCTTCTTTATCTCTGACGTCCAAAATCTCGACCAAAGCAAAATTCGAGATTTTACCTTCGTAGGATCTATCTGGAATCGTTGCGACTACATTGTTCTTGCCAAATTTCTTTGAGAGCTCAGGCACTAGCTCAGAACCAATCTGACCGGCGGATCCTGTTACGAGGATTTTTGTATGATTCATCCTCTAGAGCACGACATCACTTATTTCAATAACAGCAGACTGCACAGGTCACGACCTCAAGATTTCTCCAAAGCTGTTGACAAGTTGCTGCAATGTTATATTAAGATCTATCCTGATTTCGGGGATGCATATTACGTTTCTGACACTTTGGCCTTACGTTGCTGGGATATTACGAATATTATAGGCAATGTTGCTACAAAATCGACTAGTGCCAGGATGAACAGACTTTCGGCCATTCCGTGGTTGAAGAGGATGGTTTCCGAATTTGTGAGTCCCGCCAAGTTACCCAGATAGATTCTCGAAACGATGGATTGAGGGAGAAAAGTTGCCGATACTGCGATCAGTATAGCAATACTGGCTGCAAACCCCAAATTGATGAGAGTGAAGCAGGTTCCATTGGCAACGCCGCGAAGTTCAGGCTTTGAAAACTTTAGAGCAGATCCCAGCAGTGGAGTCCACACCAGGCCTCCTCCGACTCCGATGATCACGAGAGGAATGTCCAAATAGAAAGAATTTGCCTTGGCGATTACATCTGCGCTCAACGCCAGTGTAGCGCCTCCATTTAAGATCGCACCAATCAAACCCAATACCCCTGAGACTTTCACCCTGTCAAACAGCCTACCAGAAAGCGGGTTTGATATTGCGAGTGCAATGGAAAGAGGAACGATAAATATGCCAGTTGCTATCGGAGAAGCTCCCTTGACAATCTGATAGTAGAAAGTAAGAACAAACGGAATTCCCAGCACTCCGAGATTCGTGATAGCAAGCGATATTGAAGAAAACCAAAAACCTTTGCTCGTGAGTCCTCTTTCTATGAGAGGATCCTTCGATTTCTTCTCTGAAACTACAAGCAATGAGAGACCTACCAATCCTGCTAGCGCAAACATTGGTTCAAACAAAGTGAGCCAAAGCAACGTCATTGCTACAGTTAACGCCAAAATTGCTGAGCTTGCGAGATTGATCCGCTTCGCCTCTGTCGAACCCACATCAAGGTACTTTGGCATCTTCTTTATTCCTATCAACACCGCCAATAGAGCAACAGGTACGTTGATGAAAAAAACAAGCCGCCAATCAATGGCTACCAAGAATCCCCCAAGAACGGGTCCGGTCACGGCACCTACAGCCCATGCAATTGCATTCACTCCCATCGCAGTTCCTCGTTCACTTTGAGGAAATGAAGCGAATATCAGAGGGTATGAGGTGGCGCTGAGCATTGCTGCACCAATCCCTTGTATAAGCCTAAACGCGATAAGTTCGTAGATTCCTGGACTGAATCCACAGAGAGCTGATGAAGCTCCAAAGACTGCGAACCCAACCAGGTATACTTTCTTCTTGCCGAACTTGTCGCCTATTTTGCCGAACTGCAATAGCGATGCGGCTGTTGTCAGCAGATAGGCTGTAATTATCCAACCAAGCAAAGAAACTCCGGAATGAAGATCTTTGCCAATCACAGGAAGTCCGATGATTACTATGGTAGAGTCAACGGCTACCATGAACGAGCTAAGAGTTGTGAGTGAGAGGACTGTCCATCGTATGAAGGGCTGAGTTGCCTCAATTCCAGCTTTCAATTGTTGATTTGAGGACAAGAAACCGTTTTTCAGGGTTTAATCTTATCGCATTATTTTCGTCCAAGTAACAGAGTGTATTGATCAGATATTTCCTGAGACAAAATTCACAATGTTTGCGGCAAGCCTTCGACAATTATGGCGTTGGGAGAAAGAAAGCGCCAGGAAAAATGGTGGAGCCTCCCAACACAACGCATAGCTACTTTTTCTTCTTCCCAGCCTTCTTCTTAGCCATGAGATATATTGTCGCATCGCTTAGATTTGAAGATTCTGATTTTGATGATCGACCCCGAAAGCAGTTGTTGTATCAAAGTTGTACGATTTATTTCTTCACGATTTGACTTGACAACACGTGTTAATGATTCAGCTAGGTCAATGCCCTATTTTAGAAACATTTTGAACCTCCAATCCTGCTGCCGCATAAGAAGTCATTCGGCAGGGATTCAAGCATGAAACTGAATTGAAAAGCAAGTGCTCCGGCCGGGATTCGTATAAAGTTAACTTGGTTCTAAATCGTAAGCTCAGTGGAATTGCATATCGCTAAGAAACGCGAAGCTACCTTTGCTTTGCTTCTGTCTTTCGAGGTAGATGGGTGAGTCTTTTGTCTTGCTCAGCGAGAGCTTCAAGAATTGGCATATTGTCTTCTACGGACTCCGTTGCTAGCCTCTTGAACTCCTTCAGAGGAATTTCGTCTTTCATGATTCCCACTATAAACAGAAGGTCAGGTGGCCCTTAAATATCTTCTCAACCACGAAACCAGATTATCCAGTGTCACTTGACCGGAAGCAACTTTGCTGAGAGCATTCACCGCTTCATTTGGTTCAAGTTCCGTTATCTTGTAGCCATTGGCTCTTAGAAAAACGTCGGCAGCTTCAAATGCTGTTCTTTTGTTTCCATCCAAAAACGGATGATTCGTAACCAAGCACCACATCAGATAGCCAGCTTTCCATGCCAGTGCATCGAACAAGTTTGGTTCATTGTGCAGATCTCGCAACGCTTCGACACAATAGGAAAGCCCTCCTTCGTACAGAAACCCTGTTCCACCTTCTTTCATTCTTTGCAGGATTAAATCATGTAGGCTCGATACATTCTCGGCAGTTAAATATTTCAAGACCTGAGAATTCTCCTCGTCACATCTGATAATAGAGCTTACGAAAAGATAGAAACTACATGCTTGTCAAGCACCGTCAAGAGGCCAAGGTAAAATATTCCTAGCGTGATCTGGCGATTCATGGATTATTTTCGAGACAGAATAGAGCCCTGGATTCAGCTCTTGAGCTTTTTGTCACTAACAATCATGTATTGGACGTTTGCAAAAAATGGAAACTTTAGCTAACACAAGGGACATTCTTAATCGAAGCGAAGCGGCGGGCCGAAAACCGTTGATATTTGACGCGGAATTTGCTTCCCATGGGAAGCAACTTAACCCGCTGGGCTTTCGACCTTGAGTACCTGAGTTCGAAGATCATTAGAATAGCCACCGATGTAAGTTGCTATCTGGACAATGCTTCCAGATACCCCGAATCTTTTAACATCCAAGCACCCTCGAACGAAACAAAGGCGGTTGGAATCGGTATATGTATCTGAGGCTTGAAGTGCATTTTGATTTCGCAAATGCCTTCAGATGAAAGCCCTCAGAAAATTTCAATGACTGCGCAAGAAGAAGCTCCTTTTATTGGACTGACGAAATGTGATGAATTTCGTTCAAAAAGAGAAAAGCAATTGGAAGAAGTATGGAGCAAACTCGAGTTAGCTATGCTTCCAGTGCAGAAATTCTCCATTTTCAATCCTGCTCTGGACTTGTTTCGCGAAGCTAATTCATGCTACCAAAACGGTGCTTATCTTGCCACGGCTGTAATGTGCGGAGCGGCTTTGGAATCAGTGGTTTACCTAGCTCTAACGAGGAATCCGAAGGATGGTTTCCTACTGCTTGACAAAGGTAATGTCGACAGCCAATGGGGAGACATTGTGAGATCCGCCAAAGAGAAGAAAATTATCAATGGCGATATTGAGAATGAAATTAATTTCGTTCGAAATAGGAGAAACTATGCTAGTCATTTTGCAGAGCGAAGAGATAAAGGACTCCTTGAAATTTCAGCCAAAACTGGCGTTAACGAATCTCAAGTTTTATGGATTATTGAAAGTGAAGCGTTTGAAGTGATTGAGAAAACCCAAGCGCTACTCAAAATAATAATTTCGAGGAGCGCATAACGAAGAAAGGACTGGAGTTTGATTTGTGATGAGCTACGAAAA
>DAHVAI010000231.1 GCA_027314685.1 Nitrososphaerota archaeon
TATGTTTGAAGTATCTATCATCCAGCTCATGCTTCCCGGACCCTCAAGATAGAGAAACAGTAGCAGCCTGGCCAGCCCAGACTGCTTCTCCAGGGCTCTAATCGGCTCGATTTTGTCAGATATCATCGTAATCCGCTCAAAGTGTTGGCGAAGGCGATTTTTCAGTGCCCAGTACCTTTCGGTTCAGAATATAATGTTTATCAGCCAATTATCCTGTTAAGCTAATGGCATCAGATTTGATACTATTTCTGCTCATTCGTTCAATCTTTTTGATGAGAATAACTTCTTTCAGTCGAACAATTCATTGAACTCCCTGGATTGAAATCAATACCGAGGCGATTTATTGTTAACAAGATCTGATGCGGCCAAATTCCCTGAAATCGTCTTTGGACTCATTGCCCCACTTGGCACTAATCTTGATGTCCTTTATGAGACTCTTGGGAGATCACTTCGATCGGTAGGCTACAAAACTAAACTCATACATTCAATCGAGTTGCTCCCTTCATATGACAAATCATGGACCATCCAACAGAGAATCGAACAAGGGACCAAGTCAAGATCTATCACAAAGACTCCGGACCTTTTCTCAATTCTAGCAGTTAGGGAAATTCAAAACCTAAGAAGAAAGGAACACCTACGGTTGTCAAAGAATGGAACAGTGGATAGTTCAGTAGAAAGCGGGCCTTTGCCTAAGACTGCTTATGTAGTTCGGCAACTGAAGAGACCTGAAGAAGCTGCTTTGCTGAGACGGATTTATGACAGGGGGGTCTACCTCATCTCAGCATATTCCTCATACAGTAAACGTAAAGAGATCCTCTCTAGCAACATAGGTGGCGTAATGGGCCAACATACACAGGAAGTGGAGTCTGAAGTGAGCCAACTGCTTGAGACTGACGCTTCGGAAGCAAGCGCGGGCGGATATGGCCAAATGTTGAGACAAACCTTTCCAAAAGCTGACTTTTTTATTGATATGGACCGACGTGATACAGAGGTCAATGCCGCGATCAATCGTTTCGTCGAGTTGATTTTTAAGGATATGCATGTTCCGACTGCTGACGAAACTAACATGTTTCATGCGTACGCTGCTTCTTTGAGTTCCTCAGATTTATCTAGACAGGTGGGTGCCGCTATCGCACGAGAAGATGGTACTTTATTGACTGTTGGTGTAAACGAAGCCCCAAAGGTGGGGGGTGGATTTCTTAGAGATGAAGATAATCATCTAAAAGGGCGCGATTATGACATCGGGTATGACACAGGCGACTATTCTAAGAAAGAAATCTTTGAGGATTTGATCGATGCAATATCAGACAAAGATCTGGTTTCCAAAGCCGCGGACTCATTGAATAGAATAAATGAGAAGGTTTGGGATGACCTAGAATTGAGAAGATCTCTTCTACTGGATAGGGTCAACCTTAGCAGGACAGTTCATGCTGAAATGATGGCTATTACAACAGCCGCGCGTTTCGGCTTAAGTGTCCAGGGGTGTCAACTGTACACTACTACTTTTCCTTGTCATGACTGCGCAAAGCATATCATAGCATCTGGCATCAAATTGGTGAGGTTTGTTGAGCCATATCCCAAGAGTCTTGCTGAAGATTTTTACCATAATTCAATCAATGTAGAGTCTCCGAGAGAAGAAGGGAAATTGCAGTTTGTCCCGTTTATGGGGGTTTCACCAACTAGGTTTATCGATCTTTTCTCAATTGTCCATCCCTTGACAACCCTTGAACGTAAAGACAAAAGGACTGGGTCTGTTATCACTCCTCCAATGTTTAAAAAGACTCCGAGATTTGGGGTCGATCCCATTGTCGTTGAGGTCCGCGAAAAACTAATAAACGATCAGTATGATGACTTGATTAAGAAACTCAAAGAAATTTGAAACAATATGAAAAAAAGGGATGCAGCATAAATGTTTGAAGATATGCCAGCTTGGAAGAGAAATCTGTATGAAAGTGAGATCACGAAATTAGAAGAAGAATATGAAAGACTGAGGAATTTCGCTTTGAACAGCTTTTCGATCAAGAACAGGCCAAATAAAGAGAAGTAGTCATTCAGATCAAACGGTAATCACTTTACGTAATTTCTTTCAATCAATTTCTATTGTGTTGCCTGCTTCTGTGATAGTGGTTCAGGTAGAACTGGTGAGCGGACTCAGAAAAAGTGGTGGAAAAATAGTATATTATGCTCCTGGAGTTGTTACAAAAAGGCACTCTTATATGTGTCATATTTGCGTCAGATTTGATACGAAGGTGTTTCGGACAGGTGTTGCCAAATGATTTATTCTCAGAAAAGGTTTGCTCACTAAAGCTGAAGGGAGTTGAGAACGAAATTGGCTAAGAGAAGGAGAGGGTTTGGTAGGTTGATTCAGAAGTCGGCAAAAGCAACTGGCACAGTCCTAGGAGTCTATCACTCTACGAAGGAAGCCGTGACAAGACCTCATGATTTCCTGATTAAGAAGGTATCAGATAGTCTGGGTTCTTTTGGCAATAAATCAACAGTCACTGGAAATTACAGAAACAGGAAACAGTTTCTCAATCCAAAGACCAGAAAGTGGACTAAATTTGACACCAAAACCCACCGCATTGTTGGGGTGAAGAAGGATTACACGCCCTACAAAAGGGTTCGAAAGTAACTAAATTTCTATCCTGCAAACAACCTTCGAACGATTGTTCTTACAAAAAGGTCCTTCTATTAAGTCCATAGTCTTTTGTGAGTGAATAGATGTTTTCTGATCCCCTTTCCCCGCAGGTACAAATAATCTCATGGCTGTTGAAAAGGGGTGGGACGATTAGCTTCCGTAAATTTAATAAGAAATGTGACCAGCTTCGGGCAAATCCGGTGCATATGCTCAATCTGCTCATTAGCGAGGGAATCGTAAAAAAACTCTCAGCGAGAAGTGAAGAAGTCATTACGATAACGGATCTGGCTTTGGCAGGTAGAATTTTGAATGAGTTGGATATCAAACCACCTCACCATTCAGGTAGGGTTAGGCTGAAATAGAAAATTTAATTTTCTATTGCAAAGTTTTATTAAGCTTCAGATTGTACTCGGGACTGGAGACAAGCACCGAAGGTCAGATTGGTATGGTACCAGATAGCGGAGCATACATTCCTAAGCCGCATGAGAGCGAAGACAAGCCGTATGGAGGGTTACTTGGCGACAGTGTCACTCTAAGGGTTGTCGAAGAAATGGTTGCCGATCCAGACACCGTGTACGCCCCTACAGACTTGGCAGAATTGACAGATTCATCTCCCCCTGCTGTAAGGAAGGTTCTCAATGAGCTTGCTAGATTACGGTTAGTTCGATTGGCAAATAAGAACCGAAAGAGACCGGTGTATATTCTTGATAAGTCGAACAAGAGGTTCTTTGCACTTGAGCTACTCGCATATGCCAGACTCGACGACAGAGAAGGCACGACTTTCTTCGAAGACAGGTTGAGGGAAATAGATAGAAGACTGACACTTAGTGTTTTCAAGAACCTCCCGCAGAACAAACTTGTGGTCAGTACCGCTCCTGCCGGAAATCAAGAAAGCGACACATTGTCGTAATACGAAGAGTCTTGGAACGATTATCAACTTCTTCAGGCAAAGGATTCTTAATGCCCAAGAAGAATGATAAGAAGGTAATGATATCAGTCGAACCTTACAAGCGGATCGTCATTAGAAGTTACATGCAATATGAGTCTACTGAACTCCTCCTAAGAGCAATGACAGCACATGTCCCACAATCCATTATTGGCAGAATTGGGAGTTTCTTATGGTCAAACGAAATTGTATTCAAGCACGTCTCTTTTCCAAACAACATGGCGGTATCAAAGGAATTACTCTCGGGTAATTTGTGGATAGACCACATAGATTTCGCTCACATGCCCAAATTCCAGACTGGTATTAAGTCCCCAGAAGGCGAGATGGTTTTTTAGGTGATTGACATGACAGGGCATACCACTTTCGATACTCTGACATCTTGGATGAAAGCCCACATTTTGAAAAAGAGCTAAAGCATCGGGCTTTCTTCTGTTTCCAAAAGGATTCTTTGGCCAGAATCCAACTTTTAGTAGAATCAATACATCAATTCTGTAAAACGTCTCTTGAATGTTAGGAATTTGAAGAAGCTGGAGTAGTTATTGTGATTGAGTGGAAAAGATCCGTGTCCCGGCAGTCACGTAAGTTTGGACTTTTGAAGGCGATGCCTTCACGTATGTGATGTGGAACCAAAGCTTTCCAGCTGGTTCTATCCGTGGCTTATCTCCACGCCTTTGGTCATAAGGTTTAAGAAATGGCCCAAAAAGAACACTTCTTGTCAAAGCTGCAGTTCATTTGTGGGAAAGCAGTTGGTCAATTTCCTTCAGCTTTTCAGCAACTTTGATGCCTTTGTTGGTAAGTGCACTCATCTTCTTAGGGGTCGGAGCATTTTCATCCACCCAACGTCGTACAAGACCAAGAGATTCTAATTTTGCGAGGCCCACGGTTACTATCCTATCATACATGCCTCCCCC
>DAHVAI010000235.1 GCA_027314685.1 Nitrososphaerota archaeon
GAAAAGTTCCGCATTGAAAAGGCAGCGGTTGACGCGGAGATTCCAATGTATGCGGTTGTGGTGAAACAATCTCTGATCGACGCAATTTCCGTGATGAAGAAGGAAATTGCAGAAGCTTCCGACAAAACTGTTGCAGTGGTCCAGAGAACCATCGAAGAAAAGACAAAGGAAGGAGACACCATCTTGATTATAGGTGTTGGCAATACCTTGGGAGTTGCACAATAGAATGGCACAGATGTTTCCTTCAATCGGCGAGAAAAAGCCGAACATGCAGGTCTTTACTATTGAAGACTGCCCTAACTGCAACACAAAAACAAAGCGCTCATTCAAATTAGGAGATTTCGTTTACAAGGAAGGTGGCGAATGTCAAAAGTGCCACGCAAAAACCTTGATAACCATGATCTTTGCTGAGCAAATCCAGCTCAAGTAATTATCTCAATACCACTGGACGTAACTGCAACCGTATGCTCAGCCTGGGCGACCGGGCATTTCTTGGCTTCGATAAGAACCGGGTAGGATCTCACAAGCTTCATCTTTATCAGCTTCGAGACAATCTCCCCCACTTTCTGTTTTCCAAATTCTTCCTGAAACCAGCGAGTTGTAAACGGTAGTGTTCGACACTTTGACCAGACCGATTCTAGAAACCTGTTAAGATCCTGGTCCTTCGTGTTCTTTCTCGAAACCAGTCCGTAGATGTTCCGTGCTTTTCCTTCTATGACTAAACCGGTTCCATTTGGGGTGGTGAAGAATGGTTCGATGGCGTAGGCCTTGTCCTCCTTAAACATAGCGGGCGAAGGTGACCAGATATTCGGGACCGAAGTTCCAGCGTGTACGACGTATTGTTCCAGAGCGTGTCCTGACAGGTTTGCAATCGGAAGAAATCCTCTCTTATGCGCGTAGGCTTGCACTATCTTACCCACTTCGCTTGTCCTAGCGCCAGCTCTGACAGCCTTCAATGCCTCAGCCAGCGCGGCTTTTGTAGCTTCTGCCATGTCTAGCAAATTTTCGTTGTAGCAGACGGTGACCGCAGTATCTGCAATGTAGCCATCCACGTGAACACCCACATCAACTTTGAGAATTGCATTTTGCGGGACCATTGTAGGGTCGTCGATCTCAGCAGTGTAATGCGCAGCAGTCTCATTGGCGCAAACGTTGCATGGAAATGCTGGTTGACCGCCTAGTCGCCTAGCATGGCCCTCGACAAATTCACAGATCTCGAGGTACGTCATTCCTTCCCAGTTACGGGATTCTACTCCTTTTTTGATCTCTCGAGAAATTTCTCCAGCCTTTAAATATGCTGCAGGTATCAAGGTGTTTTAAGATCGTTGATCTTTACTTTTATGCGTTCCACGCAGGAAATAAGTTATCTACTCGATCGGGAAAAGTAGGAATCGTGCCTCACAAGTACAACTCAATAGCAGTTGGCGGGACGTTTGATCAAATCCATGGCGGGCACAGGACTCTGCTTAAACGAGCATTCGACACTTCAGAGCTGGTTATCATTGGCCTGACTAGCGATGCATTTGCAGCCTCTGAAGGCAAAAAACTCGATCACAGTTTTGAATTCAGGAGAAATCAACTCTCAAAATACCTAGCTCAGAACTTCCCTGGTAGAGAATACACGATAACAAAACTCGAAGCTAGGTTTGGCAAAGGTATTTTCACAAGGAAAATAGAGGCCATTGCAGTCAGCACCGAAACTTTTCCTAGTGTTCGGGATGCGAACGATAAGCGACGCCAGCTCGGCTTACCTGAGATGAAAGTTGAGGTCGTGCCACTCGTAGTTACTCAGGATGGACAGAAGATCTCTAGCACGCGCATTAGAGCTGGAGAGATAGATGAGGAGGGCAGGCCGAAATAGCTATGAGTAGAGAATGTCAGCCTTCTCCAGATCATTCGCTACTCGGTTGACACTCTCAATAAGTTCGGCTGGACTCCGATTAATCTCAACAGCCATCTCTTCAGCAACTTCTTGAACCGTGTTCCCTTTGAAACTGTCCCAGATAGTCAGGATAGCATCCGTAGTTGTGTAAGCCGCCCCTTCATCATTGACG
>DAHVAI010000245.1 GCA_027314685.1 Nitrososphaerota archaeon
GTGGATGGGATTATCTGGGAAGCTAACCTCGGCGGAGGAAAAAGCACTGTCCAGAAAGGAGATGCTGTAAGAGTGGTCAGCAGAAACGGGCTCACGCTCGAAGTTGAATCGGAACCCATAAAGGAAAAACCTTCAGTCACGTAGTTGAGGTAGTGTAGTTGGCAGCAACGACAGATATCGCAACTCTGGTAGTAACAGTGTTCATTGTGGTTGTGGTTTTGGCAATCATTCTCTCTGGCATAAAGATCTTGAAAGAGTGGGAGAGAGCTCCCATGCTGACGCTAGGTCGTTACAAAGGCTTGAAGGGCCCAGGGCTGATCTATGTACCTCCTTTCATCAGCAAGATTCCATACATTATCTCGACAAGACTTCAGGTTGTTTCCTTTAGAACTGAGCAGACTTTGACACGCGACAACGTGCCTGTAAATGTAGATGCCGTAATGTACTTCCAGCCGGTGGATGTGCAAAAGTCGGTTTTAAATGCAGAAAACTACAACACGGCAACGCAGCTGGCTGCCCAGACAACACTCAGAGAAACAATTGGAGGAGTTAGCTTCGATGATTTGCTCTACGAAAGGGAGAAGATTGGGGCTTCAGCTAGGAACATCATTGACCGCAAAACTGAGGCTTGGGGTGTCAAGGTCACTTCGGTTGAGATAAGAGATATTGCAATACCTCCGTCTTTGCAGGAAGCAATGTCGCGACAGGCCCAGGCAGAACGAGAAAGAAGAGCCAGAGTCACGCTTGCTGAGGCAGAGTTCCAAGCAGCCCAAAAGATGGTGGATGCCGCAAACCTATACTCCGCGAATCCCCGCGCGATGGAGCTCCGATGGATGAACATACTCTATGAGCTTGGTCTACAGGGACGCGGCACGCTGATGTTGGTGCCTACCAACATGCCTACGGCCGGCGGCACGATCATACCGCCGTACGGAATCATGGGAGTGAAGGACCTGCAAGAAGCCGGAGCTGCCCAAAAACCGGCTCAGAACCAACAGTCAGGCAACGCTAGCGCGTCGAGTACTTGAAAAAGTTCCGCCGTCCGGTCCTTCGGAGTACTCCCTTTTCGCGGAGTATTCCAAGAGCCTGACTTACCTTCCGGCTGGTGAACTGCTTTCGCGCCGTCTGGCTGATCTTGTCCCTGGTTTCGCCTGTAGTTCTGGGGTTTGAAAAGTAATCAGTTGAAAGGAGCTTAGATTCTAGCACTCTCAATATCTCGGTTGTCTCGCCCTTTCCCTCCCGATCCTTGACTTCGGGTTTTGAACTCTTTTCGATCTTTGCGGCCAATTTCCTTAGTTCAGAGTATGCTTCAACGAGATCTAGAGGTTTTTTACTCTCAGCAGAAATCGTGCCAAACTTGGTGTTGTATGAAACGATGTATTTCAACGCTAGTCCTTGAAAGCTACTGCCTCAATAGAGTATTTTACGGTTTAGATGCAATCGAACAATGGTGTAGCAAAAGGCCTATGAAATTTGACTCGTGAGGTATTCTTGAGAGACGCTGGTGGACTGTTGGTCAGGACGCGTTGGACACTAAGCACAAGGTGATCTTTGGCAACTGCACTGATATGCATGAGATTGCCAGGGAGTCCATACATCTCACGGTGACTTCGCCACCCTACTACAACGCTCCTTTTGACTATCCTGGAATGTATCGCGACTACGATGAATACCTCAGCATGCTCTCCAGGGTAATTGACGAGTTGTACCGTGTCACCGCCGACGGCAGGATAGTTTGCTTTGTGATTGATGACATGCTCGTTGATGGCGAGAAACTGCCCATAGTCGCAGACACTACGACCATCATGCGCCAGACAGGGTTCAGATACCGCGACAGAATTGTCTGGGTAAAGCCCAAGGGATATTCAAGAATAAGCAGGAGGTCTGGCGTCGTGATACAGCACCCGTACCCGATGTACTTCTATCCAGATAACATACAGGAGAGCATTTTGATCTTCCAGAAAGGGAGATTTGACTACAAGAAGGTAAAGGACATGGACCAGGAAAGACTCCAAGCTTCAAGGATCGATAGCAAAGCTCTCAACCAGAATGAGTGGAATCTCACGGTATGGCAGATAACCAACGTGCTTCCGACGAACAACCCGCTCGAAAAAGGAATTGCTGCGTATCCTGAGGAGCTTGCTTCAAGATTGGTTCAACTATTTTCGTTTGCCGGCGAAACCGTCCTAGATCCGTTCCTGGGCTCCGGAACAACAAGCAAGGTTGCAGCTACGTATGGAAGGAACTCTATTGGTTATGAATTGAATTACTCTATCAGGGAGAAGATACTCGCGAAAATCTCTTCAGCCGACTCAGTGAGACTCGAGACGGAAAAGAGGCACGACTGCATTGCTCAATTGTTGGTTGAGGAAACCCCCACCGCTGCAAGGCCGAGACAGAGCTTGAGGTAATCTCTACTCTTTCAACAGAATCTGGATTTCGCACTTTACTTTACTCTTGAATTTCTCAGCGTCCGCGACAGAGCCGACTATAGCGCCATAATGCATTGGTATTGCCACCTTTGGCTTGATTTTGGAAGCAGCTTCGATTGCCTCGTCAGCCGTCATGACGTACGTTCCCGATACTGGAAGAAGAGCAATGTCCGGCTTTAGGTCGTCCATTTCCGGAATCACGTCGCTATCCCCTGTGTGATATATTGAAACGCCCGATTTCGTTGTAACGACATAGCCGACCATTCCTGCGTGTTTTGGATGGAAGTGCTTTCCCTGATCGTTATACTTGTTAGTGTTGTACGCGGGTACCGCCTTTACTTGGAAACTACCGACCTTCACGCTGTCTCCAGGCTTTATTGTCTTTACTACTTTTGGAGATGCCTTTGCGAGCTCTTCTTTGCAAGATGCGGGCGCTACGACGACCGTAGTTGGTTTTATCACTTTTTTCAGGTCGTCAGCGTTGCAGTGATCAAAGTGTTCGTGAGAAACTAGCAGAAAATCAGCCTTTGCATCTCGGGATAATTGAAAAGGATCTATGACCAGACTTTCTGAGCTATCTTCAATCTTGAATCCATCGTGACCCAGCCAGGTTATTTTGACTCCTTTGTAGTTGTACATGTTCGCTCATTCATCATATTGTAAGAGGATATGCAAAAAATCTTTCTATAATCTGGATGTGCAAAAGCTAAACTATGCCCGTCCACTCCCAAAACCGAAGAAAGATCTGAGAAATTGCAATCATCTTCCGATGACAAGTCAATGGAGTCCTACCTTAACGCGCTAGCTTCGATAGGACTATCGCAGTATGAGAGCAAATGCTTTCTTGCATCACTGCAGAGCGGTCCCGCAACCATAAATCAAATCGGCCTTACTGCTAGCGTGCCTCGGACCAAAGTCTACGGCGCCGTTAGGAAGCTGGTGGAAAGAGGGCTTCTCGAGCAGGCCGAGGACGATCCGAAGATATTCGTAGCAAAGTCCCCGAAGGAGGTGCTGGTGCCGTTGCTCGACAGGGAGCAGCACCGGATAAAACAGGGGATCGAGGCGCTTAGCGAACTCGAGGTAATACATCAGTCGATGGGTCTGGTCAAGCGTGGCGAGACTCTCAGATCCAAGGTCTTGAGATACCACCCACGCACAAGCATAACGAGGAGAATCTTGGAGCTATTCAAGAACAGCAAGAGAAAGATCTTGGTGCTTACGACAGCGAACGGCCTGATCAGGCTGTCCAAAATGTCCGATGTTCTGTTTGAAAGATCACAGCTTGGAATGACTTTGGAGATGTTCAGCTCCTCTCGAGAAGAGCCCGTGTTTTCAACTGCCGTGCAGAATTTGAAGGAGGTCAACAACTGCGTCGTCTCGCTACTTCCATCTACGGCTCCAGTCCAGATAATCATAGTTGACGAGACTTTCGTCCTTATCAGCGAGCTGCGGCCGGACGATCTAAGGGATGACGGACAGGATGTCGGTTTTCTCTTTCAAAGCTCGGAGCTTGCAGAAATGCTAGAGAGCTTGATCAGGGTAATGTCTACGGTGCACAGCGAACTGCCCTAATTTTCTATGGACAATTTGATAAAATTGAATCTGCGTGCGTGGTGTTTCGAGCTGTTCTGAGCCTGCTCAATAGTAAAGCAAGCTGATTAGAGCTCGCACTTGAGGTGAAAAAGCTCTGTCTTGCGAGAACAATTGGATCTTAGCTGTTCTGAGCTTACAGAGCTTGAAACAAGTTGTTCAACTTGAATCTCGCTTTGTGTGCCCGCCCGCCCTTGCGATTGTCTATAATGTGGGTCTACGAGGAAGCAATGAAGGAATTGCATGTCATCAATTGATTCATTGCAATGCATGATAAGCTTTCTTGGAGCTTGTCTTTACAAATGGATCCACCTGGTCCGGTTAGGGCAGATCCACATAACTTGAAGTAGGATCTCTGTTTGTATCGAAAGCACTCCGTCACCTGCCTGCCATTTGATGCGCGAAGGTATCTTTTAACCGAACAGTAAATCGATGGATTGGTCAATTGATTGATTTTGGAAAGACAGTTTAATATGCGCCTGCCGAATTGCACTGGCAAGGACTAGCTTCACGGTTTGACTGAAAAGATTATAGTGGGAATTACGGGTGCCAGCGGAGTCATCTACGGCGTCCGTTTGTTGGAGGTAATGAAGGAGTATCGCATTGAGACCCACCTTGTAATGTCTCCAGCTGCAAAGATGACGATAGCTGCCGAGACAAAGTACTCTGTTCCTTCTGTCGAGAAACTTGCCACGAAGCTCTATCGGTTCAACGATATTGCCGCCTCCATCTCATCGGGATCATTCAAAGTCGACGGAATGGTTGTGATTCCATGCAGCATGCACACACTCGGAGCTCTTGCTTCAGGTGTTGCTGACAATCTGTTAACCAGAGTCGGAGAGGTAACTATGAAAGAAAAAAGGCCTCTGATAATAGTGCCCAGAGAGACACCGCTAACATTAATTCATATCGAGAATATGGCCCGGCTTGCGCATGCCGGGGCAGTTATCTTGCCTGCCATGCCTGCGTTTTACTCGAATCCAAAGACAATAGAGGATATAATCGACCACATAGTAGGAAAAGTTCTGGATCTCTTGAAGATCGAAAACACGTTGTTCAAACGCTGGAAGGGAATGGAAACGGACTCGCAGCCTAGCTAATGGCAGACATTAGGCTCGACTTTACGTCCTGGAGCAGGTGGCGTAGGTACAAAACCACATTCCCATTTTTCGTCGAGCTGCTAAAGCCTTCAAAGGATGATGTGATTCTCGATGTTGGCGCAGGCACCGGTGTCATTGCTGATAGAGTTGCGTCTCTTTGCGACGAAGTCTATGCGTTGGAGCCTGAAATCAAACGTGTTGACTATGTCCGAAGAAAGTTTCCCGAAGTGAAGGTATTCCAGTCATTTGCAGAGAGCATACCGTTTCCAGAAAATTACTTTACGAAGATCTACGTCATCTTTGCATTTCATCACTTCAAGAATCCTGAACTCGCCCTGTCGGAGCTTGAGAGGATCTCAAAGCCAAACAGTCTGCTGTTGATACAGGAGATGAACTCCAAGGGCATTATTGCAAAGGTCGAGATGAGAATTTCAAAGCACAACTTCCTTGGCGCGGATTCACTGCAGAAAAAAGTCGAGCTAGCCGGTTTTCAAACGATGCGTGTAGACAAGACCAGGGACGGGTACTTTGGCTTGTTCCAAAAACCCTAGGCGAGAGAATCTGCGTCCATGTCTCTCGGAACAAGGTTGATCATATATCTGTCGATGCTGTCTACGTCGTTATCGATCCTTTCGATTGCAACCTTGCGGAATTTTTCGAAAATATCTTTCAGCGCTTCCTCGTCCAAACCATTTGCCATTTGTGGATTTGTAAGTAAAGAGCTCCAGCCAATGTTTGATTGCTTCATGAATTGAATGCATTCCATTATCGAGCTGACGTATTCGAGCCTGTCTTTGGGCTGCATCCTCGTGAGATCTTGCCTTAGATTTGAGATAGCGTCTCTGATCTTTGAAATGTCCTTGTTCCAGCCGCTCATTACAAAATCCTGCTATTCCTCATTTTGTCTGGCTTGAAGGATATATTCGTTTCAGTCCCTTATCAGAACAGCTTTGGCAATCTCGCATACGATCTACTGGTAAATCCTTATTTCGATTTTCTCTAGAAGGATAGTGTTGGAAATGAGCGAACCCATCTCAAAAGCTCCAGTTCTTGGCGAGGGAAAGGAACAGTGGCTTCTGGTCGAGAGATTTTCTTGCGTGCACTGTCATGCGACCTTCCAGACTAGAAATCAGCTTGTGCGCCACTACGACAGCACAAGACACGACAAATATTCCGCCTGGAAGTAGCGAGTCAACAGATTCCTCTCAGGAATACACTATAATACAAGTGGCTTGTACCAGGACTAGTTTGTTACCATCCATTGACGAGATCAAAAAGCGTCGGATCAAGCTCGGGCTGAGCCAGCGCAAGTTTGCATCGTATCTTGGCGTGAGTCAGTCTA
>DAHVAI010000246.1 GCA_027314685.1 Nitrososphaerota archaeon
AGTATTTCAGCTGGCTAAGAAATGCGCTTGGCGGGAACTGGGGGCTAAGCCAGATACCGGCCATTGGCACTGGCTTGACTACTTGGCAACTCTTCTCAGAACGTTTTCCACTTACGGCTGAACTTGCAATCTGCGCAGGTCTCTTCACCGTTATAGTAGCAGTACCAATGGGAATAATTTCTGCGACGCATAACAACAAGCCACCAGATCATGCATCGAGACTTGTAGCTCTGACCGGGTATTCAATGCCAATATTCTGGCTCGCATACATACTAATCATAGTGTTGGTGATTTACGTTAGAGTACCGCGGGGAGCTTTTAGTTACGGGTTGTTTCCAACAGGTGGTATTTTGGCTACAAATTGCGGGATATGTTTCTCCGACCCCGGGAGCATTAGGACCTTTTCCGGAATGCCTATACTGGATTCACTACTTTCCGGCAACTTTCGTTACTTCTGGGACTCTTTGGTGGCGATTGTTCTGCCCACAATCACACTGGGGTATTCGACTCTAGGGGCTCTGACAAGAGTCGTCAGATCGAGCATGATGGAATCGCTCAGGCAAGATTACATCCTGCTGGCTAGGTCGAAAGGGCTCATGGAACGCACTGTCGTGTATAGACACGCTTTGAAGAACGCCATACTTCCGGCGATAACCATTGCGGGGATAATTTTTGCTTTCCTGTTTGGAGGCGTCGTGGTGGTTGAATACATCTTTTCGTGGCCAGGCGTCGGAGTGGCTGCTTACCAAGCTTCGATATATCTGGATATTAATTTCCTCGAACTTTACACGCTCGTATTCGCAATGATAATAGTAGTCGCAAACCTTTGCGTTGATATTCTCTACGCATTCATTGATCCGAGGATTAGGTACTGAGGCGATTAAAAGTGCAACAAGGTGAGAATGAAAGAAGAGATCCGAAAGCGGAGGCGACACGAGGAGGAAGATGGGATGAGATCAAGTATTCGCTTTCTCTTGCCGGAAGAAATCCTCTTGTTATTGTTGGATCCGTGATATCATTAGGTTCTATTCTTCTCGCAGCTCTTTCGGGCGTGATAATCAATCCCAAGCTTTCACAGGTTACACACAACAGCATTAGACTGTGCTGGAACAACCCAGTTATAGATTGGCACATTACCAGCATGTTTGTCTGTCCGACTACGAACGTTTTCCCACTTGGTACTGACTCTTACGGGCGCGACCTCTTGAAAATGATAATTTTGTCCCTTCCAACAGATTTGGAAATCGCTTTTGCAATAGTTGCTTCTGCATTTGCAATTGGAGTTGTAGTGGGTTCCCTAGCGGCTTACGCGGGAAAATTGGTCGATGAGTTGATACTTAGAATAACGGATGTTTTCTTTGCAATCCCTGGATTGATTCTCGCGATTGTAATACTCACTGTGCTCGGGAGGTCGCTTTTCTGGCTAACAATTGCAGTGCTGATTGTTTGGTGGCCGATATATGTAAGACTGATGAGATCTCAGATCCTTTCAGAGAAGGAAAAGCCGTATGCAGAGGCCTTGAGATCTGTTGGCGCAAGTAGATTAAGAATACTTTTCATGCATATACTTCCAAACGCCATATATCCAGTGTTGGTGCAGTTTACATTGGACATCGGCGGCGTCATACTTACTTTCTCCACGTTGATGTTCCTTGGCTTCGCACCTAGTCCTTTATTGCCTGAGCTTGGTAATCTTACCAGCCTGGGGATCAGTTACGTGGGGACTGCGCCTTGGCTCATAATATTCCCTGGTTTGACAATTGTTGTTATTGCCTTAGGTTTCAACTTGCTCGGCGATGGGATCAGGGATATACTGGACCCGCGCTTAAGGCGATAACGTCACATTAAACAGTCGAGAAATCAATTTGATCAATCAGCAATCCATTCAAACCAGAAAGGTAGTGCTCGAAGTCAAAGACCTGAAGGTTTCGTTCCATACCTACGCGGGAATCGTGAAAGCTTTAGACGGGGTGGACATTGAGCTTTTAGAACACGAAGTATTCGGGCTAGTTGGCGAAAGTGGGTGCGGAAAGTCTGTCACTTCTCTTGCCATTGCGGGGTTGCTCCCAGGAAATGCCACTATTGAACATGGCCAAGTCATTCTTGAGGGGCGTGATCTGCTCAAAGAGTCCAAGAACCAGATCAGGTCGGAAAGACTGCATGCAATCGCGCTTGTATTCCAGGATCCTGCGACTTATCTAAACCCAGTCATAACTATTGGCAGTCAGATTACAGAAATTTTTGAAGGTAACCTGAAGTTTTTCAAGGAAGAGCTCGTAAACTCTCGACTGGAATCAATTGGCAAGATGCTTACTTCCTCCACAGATACTTCGAAACGCTTCGAATTAGAAAAGGAAAGGCAGGAGCTGCTTGAAATCAAAAACGGAAAGAGGCTGACGAAGCGAATGGGAAAGAAGCTCGCAAAGCTTCTTGCCATTGAAAACATCAAATTAGTGAGGCTTCCAGAAGCCGAAAAGATTCTGAAAATGTATCCATTCGAGCTCTCTGGGGGAATGCGGCAAAGGGCCATGATAGCAATGGCACTCGTGCGGCAACCCAAAGTTCTCTTGGCAGACGAAATAACAACTGCGCTAGACGTGACCGTTCAGGCGCAGATCTTGGAGCTATTAAAAGAGCTTCGAGACAAAATCAATTCGTCTATCATACTTATCACCCATGATTTGGGTGTTGTTGCAGAAACGTGTGATCGAGTTGCCGTGATGTACGCAGGGAACATTGTGGAAGTAGCTCCTGTGTCAGACATATTCAAAGAACCCCTCCA
>DAHVAI010000253.1 GCA_027314685.1 Nitrososphaerota archaeon
GTGGAGGTATTTAATGCTCTTCAGAATTTTCATTCGACAACCGCGAACAAACTGATGGCCGCCGAGGTCATGACGGCACTCAGCGCTCAGAACATTCAGAACCTTGGGCAGGTCTTGAGAAATCTCGATCAACAAGTGAGAAATCTAAATGTTCCCAAAGAGCTGTCAGCTGGGGTCGCTGCCTCGATCATGGCAGGTAGAAGATTTGATGGAACCTACCCAATGGATCGTTTTGCTCAATTCAGACAACAGACTCTGTCGCCCGAGGCTGCGTCGATTCTCTCTGTTCTGAATGTTCCGTATGACGCACTTAGTTCAAAGTTCCAGATGCTCAGATCAATGTTCAGCTCTTGGGGATACATGGATTCTGAAGACACGGAAATTGCTTCTGCGTTTCTCGCAATCGGGGAATTGAATGCTGACGAAGTGCAAGGGAAGTTGAAGTACATTGTGGAGCAGTTGCATAACTACCTGCAGTATCCACTGGTTGCAGCCGCGATACTTGCGTCCATACCGGTTTTTGAAGCTCATGAAGTCCTAGACCTGATGGAGAAAGCGGTCACTCTGCTCTCTGCGTATTCTGTTGGACTTGAGCGGTCTGAAACTGTTGCTCTGGCGGTCAGGATGATCCACGGCGTTCGAAACGAGCTCGTAAAGGAAGTCGATTCTACTGCAAAGATTACTCAAACCCCGGTTCAATTCACATACGCACCTCATCCAGGCCTCTTCTTCTGGTACTATCCTGTAATCATAGCTCACTCGACATACCATTCAGCGTTTGGTGGTATGGGAGGTTTCCATCCGGCTCATAGTCACGGAGTTGGAGGATTTGCAGGTTGAAGCAACTTGCAAGAACGCTCAAAAGGTTGGGAAGCGCTCATAATTCAGATGACTCGCGTCGTATCATGGTCTCATTCAAGAATTTCGGTGGGAGAGAACAGTTGAACACCAAGTCAGTCTTTGGCGCTGCGCTATTTGCATTCTTGCTCTTGTTTTCGCTCGCAACCAATATGCACTTTGCTTCCGCATACACTCCTCAGAAGGGCGATTCTTTCAACTACTCGGAGACCACCACGGTTAACAATGGTAACGGGGTCTATACTGGATACACCGATCAGCTTAACACAACTGGAATGGAACAAGTGAATTCCGTTAATGGAAGCATTGTGAATACCCATTATAGCTACTCTTACAAGTACAGCAGCAACCAAGGAAATTCTACATCAAGTTCAGATTCTGGCAATTACACGTGGTCGTCAAGCTCGTTCACCTATGTGAACGGAACTGACAACGAACTCGGGTTCGGAGGAATTTCTTACGCCAAGCCGCTCTACGTTTGGTTCGCCGTTAACACTTCACTATCTGTTGGAAGCATCTTCTTTGTCCTCAATTCGCAACTTACGGTGCTGTCAAAGAATTTCACGTTCTATCTGCCAACGGAGGACAGATACGTGCAGACCATCCAAACAGAAGGAACAGGTCAGTATCAACGCAATGATTCGTATGGCATCTTCACAGCATCATACACATGGTTTGTGTATTTCGACCCCAACACAGGATATATCGTGGGATACAATTATGTCGAACAAGACACCGGACAATATCAAGGACAGACAGGAAGCTTCACTTACACTGACGATCTATACGTGACATCCACTAGCTACTCGCTGACGACCGAAAGCCCGACAAGCAGTTCCACAATCACAACTGCAACAACTTCACAGAGTGTGGTCATACTTCCAACTTTTGTCCCCTATCTTGCTGCAATAGCAGTAATTGTGTTAATCATCGTGGTTGCTGTCTATGCTGCGACAAGACGAGGTCGAGGACGTCTTCCAAAGCATCAGTACACTCCACCAAGTACGCCTTCAACACCTTACCAGTCCAAGATCGATTTGGGATCCAAACCACCCGAGCAAGTAGTGATAAAAGAAGTTGCTAAGGTGAACTGCAAATATTGCGGTACATTGATTCCGACGACGGCTGATCGGTGCCCGTATTGTGGTGGACCAAGACAGTGAGATCTTCGCAGCGTCCTGAGGATAAAAGTGACAGACTTTGAACAATGCGATCTCTCGAACCTCTCCAATAAAGCTAAGGGGGATTCCCATCGAGCTCGACGTGTACGAAGGTGCCGGGACTATAACCAACAAGCATTTTCAAAACTTCAAAATGCCCGACTTTGAGAAATTGTATCTACCTGACAGCCTGAGGCCCTTCGCCAAGGTAGAACCTGAAGGGACAAAGGAGCTCCTGATCGACGACAATAGGAGCGCGGTCAGCAGAGAGTCGTACATGTCAATTGACGGGACGGATTTTTATTTCTCTGTCAAAGGAATAGGGTCAACCACCAGTCCGTTCAGTCGACAGCTGTTCAGGAAGGAGGAGATTTGCAGTCTTCTCAGAAGCCAAGGAATGAAGGACCGGCTGAACAACTCGAAGGAGAAAGAAAAATTTCCAAGGTATCTTACGGGCGAGTTGTGGTCGAGAGGATGTCCTTACGGCTCTCAGGGACTGGAATTCTCATCTATCGCATTGAAAGCAGCGGAGATGTCTGATGCCAGTGCTACATCGATTCACGGTTTCAGGATTGCGCCACTTGTCAAGATTGTGAAACTTCCCAAATCCCTTCAAGATGAAATTACTCAGGTGTATTGGTACAGAAGGTTCAGACAAAAGATGGTTCAGGAAGCAAGGCTGGTACCATCAAACGTGAGGATTTATTTCCATTCAGACTGGACCGTTGGTGATGACACTGGAGATCTTTTCGACTTTTTCCACATAGACAGCAACGACAAGGCGCTCGACTTCATGAAGAACTTTGTTAAGAGTGGCATTGCAATCCTCACACTCTTTGTAAGGTCCATCAGAAACAACGGGAACGACACGTACAGTGGCCTGGACTTTTACGACGTATGGCTCGACAAGGATGCAGTTCTGGCTCCAGACGGAACCATATTCTGGGTGGATCTCGAGGGGCTCCAAGAAATTACTATCGGAGGGAAGGACCGAGGCGACCTTGAATTCAACCTCGAGGAAAACATGGAACATCAGATTTACAGATCTCTGTACGAGTTTATGTACGCCTACGAGCAGATAGATCGGGAGCGAGTGAAGCGGTTCGGGCATACAATCGACCGCAAAATCCAGTTTGAATACCTACTCAAAGATGCACTTGGAGATGATGAGGTGGTGGACCTTCACCGCACTCCCGACAGTCTCGAGTTGATCATAGGAAACATCCTTGGAGAAGAGAAACTGACAAAAAGATTCACGATTCTGGATTGGTGAAAGAAAATTGAACATACAGAAAAGTGAAAACCCTAGGTGAGATGCTCGTGAGCATTAGAGTCAAGGAAGTAACAATAGAGACAATTGATGAGCAGATCGGCGGCTTACCTTCAGGTTTGTCATTCTTTGATCCACTTCTCCGTCACGAGGTCAAGGAGACTCTTGAATCCAACGGCGAAGTGTTTGTCTCCGAAGGCTCCGAAGGAAACAAGAACGGATTGTTCATCTTTGACAACTACGAGGAGACTGGAACCATATTTACGCAATCCAGACAGGTCTTCGATCATTTTTACAATCTCAAACCATCAAGCTATATCTTCGCGGAGCTCGAAATAGCCGAGCTTCAGAAGGAACTCTGGAATATCTGGCAGCTCGATGTTGACGCGACGCCGTCAAGCTACAGATTCAAACACCAGATAAGCATGGATTATGATGTGAAGGAGATAGAGCAATTTATGACTCTAACTCAACCAGAAACACACAGGAAATGGGTGAGCGTTGCCATAAGCAATGGTGACAAGTGCTTTGTTGTAAAGATCGCCAACAGAATAGTTGGAATTGCATGGATAAGCATTGTCGATGATATCGCAAGATCGCACAGCGTGTATGTCGAGCCACAATTCAGAAGAAGAGGAATAATGAGCGATATTATGCAGGCTAGGCTTCTATACCTCAAATCAAGGCATGTGCATACGCTAATCAACGAGGTTGCGGAATCAAACACAGCATCTTCCTGTCATGTAGTCAAAGCCGGGGAGAAAATCGTAGGCAAAATGTTCCTCTACACCAGTCCCGATACACAATCCGAATGAGATACGACCCGAACGATATCTCATGCAGCTTGTGCTAGACCTCCCTGTTCCAGGCGGTCAAACGCGACGGAAGTTTACAATCAGCACCTATTTGTCATGCAGGGAAACGCCAAAAAGGTGGCAATTGGCGTATCTAACTATGCTAGCATACGTTTTCTGGCATCGGAGAAAGCAAGAATTTTCGAGAGGCGAGTACGAAGATACGCTGAAGCAGTTTCATGAAGTGCTCAACGAGTTGCATCTTGAAGGATTCCATGGTTCGCTGGTTGCAAGAATCACTGGCGCACCATGGCTCCAACCAGATTCAGACGCGTACGAAGACTGGTATCTTTTGGATGGTTCTGAAGTTCTTGACAGACTAAACGAAGTTGCAGTCCAGGATGCTAGGAAAGGTCCACATAATGAAATAGCTCTACGGGCCACTGATTTCAAGGGAGGCCTCTACCAGCTCAAGACTGGCGCTCACTCTTCTATCTCAGGCGAATTTGCCATTTGGCACTCAAAACCTGCCGGGACAACTTATGAGGCATTTTACAAGAATCTCTCTGAATACTTGACAGATGAATCAGCTCTGTGGAGAAGGCAGATGACTCTTGGTCCGACATCAGAATTCTGCCTGACTTCGCATTCCAAAGTGGGAGTGCCTGCTTCTTTCCATCCGATTCTTCTCAGTCGTCAAGTAATCTGTAAGAGCATCATCGACTAGTTCTAAAGGCGCCTAAATTTATCCTATTCGAGTTTGACATAAACATACTGCTGGGTAGACGAGAAAGGCCCTAAATATCTCCTGCAAATGCTTTAATGTTTTTTCGCAAAGCTGATAAGACACCCATGTCAGCCCTCACCGCATGAAATCCAAAGACGCTGTTGCAGGTGTACTTATCGCAATTCCCTTCTTCGTGTACTTCGCTATCCCCTCTTACAACGTCATAAAGCCCGAATGGGGAGGCGTGCCATTCTTCTGGTGGTGGCAAGCAGTATGGCTAGGCATAAGTGCACTTCTCTTCTTCCCCGCTGCACTACTTCTTGGGAGGAAGAGCTAGATGCTTGCCACGTCAGGACTAATAGCCTTCCTCACGCTTTTTGTCTTCTTCGTCGCGCTGGGCTTTTTCGCGTCGCGATGGAGAAAGGGTGATCTAAGCGATCTCGGCGAGTGGGCGCTTGCAGGCAAGAGGATGGGGACATATCTTGTCTGGGTCCTTGTGGGCGCGGATCTCTACACAGCTTACACATTCATTGCGATACCATCAGGCGTGTACGGGAAAGGCGCCATCTACAACTTTGCCGTTCCATACGTCGCGCTGACCTTCGGCATTGCCATGCTCTTCATGCCAAGGTTTTGGCGCATCGCACGCGAAAAAGGATACATCACAGGTGCCGATTTTGCAAAGGGTACTTTCAACAGCAGTACGCTTGCGATCATGATCGCTGTAGTTGGAATCGTAGCTGAGCTTCCGTACATCGCGTTGCAGATCGTAGGAATGCAGGCAGTCCTAAATACAATGCTCGCCGGTGTATCGGATGTTGCTACTGTCTCCGAGATTTCGCTCATCATCGCTTTCATAGTGCTCGCAGCCTTTACCTATACGAGTGGTCTTAGAGGCGCAACGCTGACTGCCGTCCTTAAGGACATCCTGATATTCGGAGGAATCATTGCAGTGATAGTAGCTCTCGCAGTAAGCGGCGGACTACACTCTGGCTTCACGGTCAAACCAGCATACTCGACTCTGGCACCAGCACTCCAGAATGCATACTGGAGTATATTCATAGTGAGCGCGCTCGGATTGTATCTGTACCCCCACGCAATCAACGGAGTTCTGAGTGGACAAGATGCAGAGAAAGTGAGAAAGAGTACATCGCTCCTTCCCATCTATGGTATGGGTCTCGCATTGCTGGCATTATACGGTGTCGCAATATACGGAAACTCTGGCGCCTTGGCTTTCGTAAAAACGCATGGAGGAAGTGGACTCTTGGTCGTCCCTTCTCTGATACAGAGCGTTCTACCTAGTTGGGCCGCGGGAATAGCCTTCCTCGGGATATTCATCGGCGGTCTCGTACCTGCAGCGATAATGGCGATTTCCCAAGCAAACCTGCTTACGAGAAATATTGTTAAGGAGTTCAAACCCAACCTGTCTGCCGCGGACGAGACACGGATAGCAAAGTGGTCGTCAGTCGCCTTCAAGTTCCTAGCCCTAGCTTTCGTCTTTGTCGTCAATTCAACCTATGCGGTGCAGCTGCAACTTTTCGGAACAATTCTCATTGTCCAGACGCTTCCTTCTATATTCGGCGGTTTGATCACTCGCAGGCTGAACAAGTATGGCCTCATAATCGGTCTTATAGCTGGCGAAGTGCTGGGAGTGTTTCTCATGGCTGATGCAAACAAGTTCGGGACGTGGTCAACTTCGTTCTTCTCTACTCCACCATTCGGAGCCTTGTATGTTGGTGCAACCGCGCTTGCGCTCAACATGATTATTGTGGTGCTCTTAACTTTGGTCGCACGGCCAAAGGCCGAAGTACACAGCGAAGAGATTGGGACGTTGAAAGCGACAGAGAGAGCGCCTAACTGACGCGCGATTCTCTGAATACAAACCGCCACCGTAGCAGGTTGGCCCCGGCCGGAATAGCGCTCTTCGGTTGGTAGCTGTGATGCCTAGTCACGCGGTCCAAAACGTCAGGTAAAGCCGATGAGATGCGACAGCCTCTCAACCTGCCCTCTTTTTTTCTCCCGCATTTACTTTCGTATTCCTCTTTCGACGTTGAGAAAGAGTATCTCTACTCAATTCCCATTCTTTTCGTCATCTTTACGATAAGGAAGATGACAAGTGCGACTAACAGAAAAGTTATTACTGAAACGAGAAAGTCGTCAATTCCGAAAATCTGCTTTCTTACCGTTGCAGCCAGAGTAGAGAGATTTCCAATCCCAGGCAGAGCAAGACCAATTATTGGCATTATGACGTCCTTCACTAGCGATTGTACAACTATCCCGAGATACTACCCTGGTTTGGTGCAGATACTACGAATGATTGAATTATCCATTAATTATATGCGTCGGTGTTTATGGAAGACACTCAGATTTCAACTCTGGATCTATCGCCTCCATCGTTTTGCTGACATCACAGCTGCAATTCAAAGAGCGAAAACCGTTTGGCTACCAGAGATATTCCTGAAAACGCTAGTCGCGGAGTGCTGCGATACATCTCCAACTCTTACATCGCCTCACTACTGATTCTTTCAGCTGGGACATTTGCACTCAGAGCGAGTTCAAATATGTTGTACACGAACCTCCCGCTTGTCGCACGTGAGATTTTCAACTTCAACAATACCACCATAGGGACGCTCTCTGGCGCAACATCTTTAGCAGGTTTCGTTTCCCTGACTTTTGTCAACGCTAGACTCCGTTCAGTATGGAGACGCCGTCTGTTCATTGCTAGCGCATTCATCTATTCCGCGATCTTTTCCTTCATTCCGCTTGACGGGTACTTTGGAATATGGCTTATACCACTGGCCGCAGGATTCTTCCTCCAGATTATATCCACAAACCAAGCAAACGCCTCAGGAATCATAGGGAAAACTACGAGCGGCCGCGAACGAGCAATTACGCTCTATACCGTCTCACTTAGCGCCAGCCTTGTTATTGGACCGCTCGTGAACTTTGCGATATTATCTCACGTTTCGCTCTCCTACAGCTACGCTGCATTCGTGGTTTTCCCCATTAGCGCCGCAGTTCTAACACTATTTTTCCCATTTCCCAAAGAAACATCCGTAATAGCAAAGAGCGATCAGTCAGATTTACCGGAAAATGCTGTGCAGTCAGTACAGGTTAACTCGTTTCGACTGATATGGAAGAATAATGGATTCCAGGCAGCACTTTACATCAACGCGATGTACTCCATTCCATTTGCCGCGATAGTGAGCTTCGGAGGGTTGTTCTCTCGCGAGTATTTCCGCGTAACGAACTCTTCAGTGCAGTTGTACTTTGTCATCTTTTTTGCCGTTTCGTTCCTCGCCAGGGCGCTGATACTCCGTTCTAAACGAGCCAACGTACGAGCAATGACGTCCGTTTCGATCATGCTTACGTTGCTGGGCGTCGTGCTACTAATCGTGGCGAGCAGTCCCATCTTCTATGCTGTTGCACTCGCAATACTTGGGGTGCCACACGGTCTGACGTTTCCTTCATCGCTCATAGTGATTTCGCGAAACTCTCATGAATCAACGCGCAACGTGCTGAATTCTTACTTTGCATCATCCTACACGGCGATAAGTGCGCTAGCGCCGCTAATGATTGGGTTGGTAGCGGATCAAATCGGCCTCAGGTATGCATTTGGCGTACTCTTTATCAGTATTGGAGTATTCGCGTATCTAATATTTCGCAAATGGGCAAGCATCTGAAGGAGAATCTGCCATCCAAAACGGCAACTCGGTGATTTTTAAATCAGTTCGACGCTTGTTTGATTTCTTGCTTTCTTTCCGGAGCTGTTCCTGGCAGCTCTCTTGCAATTACCTACTATCGAAAATGAAGACATCAGATTATCATTATTCTTCTTCGATTGAAGAGCTTCGAAGAGGAACACTTGCTCCTCTGTTTCTTGTATGTGAACTACCGCATGAATAGATTATGGGCTTTTGCTTCCTCGACCAAACTTGCTTATCCGTTTGACAAGTAGAAGCTCGGTCTCGACATGGACGCCTTGTTC
>DAHVAI010000174.1 GCA_027314685.1 Nitrososphaerota archaeon
ACTTGAAATCATATCTAAGACCCAATCTATCGAAGAGCTGAGTAAGGGATTGTACATCCCCGTCAGCACCCGCTACAGAAAAGTCCGGATTATGTTGAAATTCGGAAATGCGCGACTAGTCAAAACGGTGATAGATGCAGACGGCAAAGAAATTTGTTTCGTAAGGCAACGAGTTTCAAGAATGCTGCGGTCAAGAATGCTGCGGTCAAGTTTGAATTTGGCGAGATTATAGTTGATGTAACACTCGACAACAATGCCAACAGAGTTGAAAAGCTTGCGCCGACTATTGTTTAAGATGAATGGTCACATTCACCGAAAGCAACCGCGACGTTGGTCATCAAAGAGATACTCGCCACTTGCTCATAGAGCCTTGAACGCACCGATAGGTTTGGTATTTGTGCTAGCTGCCCTAAGAGGTATCCGGTCGATTTTGTTCTCTGCCCGTAGACGAAAATTCTATTTCAGCTTCTTTGGTTCATATCGCGCTTTAGTGATCCAAAATTGAAGAATGCTGCTTGTCACAATACATCGGAATGGTGCGGGGAGTGGGATTTGAACCCACGAACCCCTAAGGGACGAGGTCTCTCATCTTACAAGAACCTAAGCCTCGCGCCTTTGACCAGGCTGGGCGATCCCCGCAACAGCTGAGCAAATTCTTTACAGGTCTAAAAAAGAATGCTCTGAAATTTCGCATTTATCATGAGAATGGTCATCAAGGAATTTCTGACTTCGTATTCAGAATTGGATTGATTGCGGCGAGTTGGTACCACAATAGTTGTGAAGCCGGCAATGCTTTTCTTTCAAGCTCAAACCTTCTTGTCGAATCATCTAGTAGAAAAATATGCCAAATAGCTATACTTTTACGCGCATATCTGGGGACATGCTCCACAAATTGGCCATTCAGAGAGAAAAGGCCGTAGAAACCAACCAGGAACTTGTCCAGTGGGTCGACGAAGTAGCCAGTCGAACTCGTCCTGATAAAGTCATCTGGTGTGATGGATCTGAGGAAGAATACTACGCACTCGTGGACCAGATGGTCAAGGAAAACTCTCTCATTCGACTTAATGAGAACGAGTTTCCTCGCTGCTATTTGTACAGAAGCGAGGCTCATGATGTCGCTCGCACTGAATCTTCCACTTACATTTGTACGCCGTACAAAGCAGATGCAGGTCCTACTAACAACTGGATGAGTCCTGAATCCGCACAGGCGATGCTCTGGGACATCTTAGAAGGCTCCATGAGAGGTAGGACTATGTTTGTTGTTCCATACATAATGGGTCCATTAGATTCAATCCACTCTCAAGTAGGGGTGGAAATCACAGACTCCAGTTATGTCGCGATCAGCCTGAGGATCATGACTCGGATGGGATCACCTGCCCTGGAGAGGCTCAAGAATACCGTTGAGTTCGTGAAAGGGATTCATTCTATGGGAACCAGCGATCCTACAAAGAAATACATCTGCCATTTTCCTGATTCCAAACTGATTATGAGCGTCAACTCCAATTATGGCGGAAACGCTCTTCTTTCAAAGAAAGCCCATTCACTCAGAATTGCGAGTATCTCTGCAAGGGAGGAAGGTTGGATGGCAGAACACATGCTAATACTCGGGATCCAAGACAAGAACGGACGAACAAGCTACATAACTGGGGCGTTCCCTAGTGCAAGTGGCAAGACAAACCTTGCGATGTTACGACCTCCGGACGTATATAGCGGCTACAAGGTATTGCTCATCGGCGATGACATTGCATGGCTGCACCTTGGCGCAGACAGAAGACTGTACGCGATAAATCCCGAGGCCGGTTTTTTCTGTGTTGCAACGCACACCAGTCCTAAGACAAATCCCAATCTGTTAGAAACGATAAAACGAGATACGATTTTCACGAATGTTGCTCTTGCTCCCGGACAGATACCTTGGTGGGAAGGCAAAGAGCCAGCCCCTGACTCATTGATCGACTGGCATGGAAATGTATGGAAACCTGGCGGTGCGCCCGCTGCACATCCAAATTCCAGATTCACCGTGGCAATCTCGAATTATCCAGCCCTCTCTCCCAAGTTCAAAGATCCTGAAGGAGTTCCGATATCGGCCATGTTGTTTGGTGGACGAAGGGCGTCGCTCGTTCCGCTTGTCTACGAGGCGCTCAACTGGGAACACGGAGTCTTGATCGGTGCCATGATGAAAATTGAAACGACTGCAGCCGCTGAAGGAAAGGTCGGGGTACTAAGAAACGATCCGATGGCAATGACACCGTTCTGTGGCTACAACATGGGTGACTACTTCCAGTACTGGCTGGATTTTGCCAATCGAAGCAAGAATCTTCCAAAAATCTTTCAAGTTAATTGGTTCAGGTTAGGCGCTGACAAGCGATTCCTTTGGCCCGGCTATGGAGATAACATGCGCGTTTTAGAGTGGATAGTGAATAGGGCCAATCAAGATGCTCCTGCTGTTAAGACTCCGATTGGTTACCTTCCAACGAAAGAGTCACTCAACTTGAAGGGTTTGAATTTGAAAGAAAAGATAATTGACGAACTCTTGCTTGTGGACCGAACGGGTTGGCTCAAAGAGCTAGAAGAAATAAAGCCGTATTTCGAGTCTTTCGGCGACAGGTTTCCAAAGCGATTGTGGCAGGAATATGACAAACTGGCCTCAAGGTTAAAGAACAATTCGTGAGACAGAGAAACTCTGATTAAAAATTCGAAACTAGGAGTAGCGAAGAGCCTTGTTTAAGACTAGGCTCCGCCCGTCCTAGTTTCATCATGCGCATTGACTTGTGCATCGAATCTTATTGATCCGAAACATCAGAACGCGATTTTTTAGACCAGATTTAGGTCTGGGAATGATGCCTGTGCTACACCGAGCTCTGCCTGCAGAGAGCGGATTCGCTCAGCATATTTCCTCATATCGATGCTGTTGTTCTGGACCTTTGCGATCCTGTATGCTTTCCAAGTCTTTCTTAACGCGCCCCATGTCTGTCCGATTGTGTAAGCCATGTTACTTCGAGTTATTGAGATGGAATGATAAGCTAATTTTTGGCCATGTGAAGAATCTTTGACCAAATGCATCACAACGCTCTCATTTAGGCGGATTTTTACGCTCACTCTCATGCTCTAATCCCAAAATCTACGTCAAAGTGCGCCTCTGCCTGGTAATTCACTCGTATTCTGACTGCTCATGGTATGATTTTGTAGACGGCAGCTGAGTTCTTTGATAACACACAAGCTTAATGCCAATCTCGAAAACATACATGCCATAACCACGTCTCAGTACTCTGATCTAGGCGTATGTTACCAAGCGTTCAAAGAACATCTGGAAAAGAATGGTTTTCATATATATCCGACCGAATTCGATTGCGGAAGGTCCTATCACCCGCTAGTTGACATTGCTGCACGAATGGGTTCATTCTACTGGGCATTCGAATACAAGTCTTGGAATGATAGTATTGCGCGAGGAGTTGAACAGGTGAAATGTTATTCTGACTGGTTTGACTACGTAGTGCTCGTATCTGAGAAGGCGATTCGTCACACAGATAGCAAACATTACTGGAACTTGAGATCTATTGGTGCCGGAATTTGGAATTATCACCCATTACTCGACAAATGCATTATTACGAAGAATCCAACAATCCAATCACCTGCCAAGAACAATAGAAAGATGGTCGCGCGGCGATTCAAATCGCTGGAAAAGACAATATCACGATCAAAAAGTTCCGAAATTTTTAGAACTTTGACATGACCTGCAAATGTGTTCTGTGTGCTATGCCCTAACTTTCACACTCTCTTGAATGTACCAACTGATGATTGGAAAATGCCTAATTGTTTCTTTCCTAAAATCTCCACCTGTTGCGAGTTGTTATGCCATCATTGCGCTTTCTAATGAAAGTCCGAAGATAAGAAACCATCTTGCATTTTTTGAAACAACTCCAATATAGTCATCCAACACAACCACTGGATGCGCTCCTTTAAATAAAGGAAGCTAACTTTGGAAAGGCGTGATTGCTTGAATGCAGTATATTCGTCTAGGTAACTCAGGTCTGAAAGTTTCCAGGATCTGCCTCGGAACAATGTCGTTTGGTAATGAAAGTAGCTGGACAATCGAGATTGACAAGGCCCGTCCGATTGTAAGGAAGGCTCTCGACCTAGGTATCAATTTCTTTGATACCGCCAATGTTTACTCTTCTGGAAGGTCTGAAGAAATCATTGGAGAGCTGATCAAAGATCGCAGGAGCGACGTCGTGATAGCCACAAAGGTACATGGAGAGGTCGGCGAAGGTCCGAATGATGAAGGTCTATCCAGATATCACATCTTGCGCGAAATAGACAGATCACTAGCAAGGTTGCAGACAGATCACGTCGATCTCTATCAGACCCACAGATGGAGCAATGACACTCCCATTGAGGAGACTCTTGTCGCTTTGAATGATGTAGTCCGTGCTGGAAAGGCAAGATACATCGGCGGCTCGAGCATGTACGCTTGGCAGTTTGCAAAGGCATTATTCACAAGTGATCTGCTCGGTATTGCAAGATTTGTCGCTATGCAAAATCACTACAATCTGCTTTACAGAGAAGAGGAACGAGAGATGATTCCACTATGCAAGGACCAAGGCATCGGCGTTATCCCTTGGAGCCCTTTAGCCAGAGGTTTCCTCTCTGGCAAGTACAAGCGAAATGAAACCCCGACGAGTGAAAGATACAAATCAGAGCCGGCTAACATCTTTGCAAAAAGGTTCTTTCATCCTGAAGACTACGACATTCTTGATGTCGCAACAGATATCGCAAAGGAGAAGGGCGCGAAAATTCCCGAGGTTGCAATAGCATGGCTCCTTCAGAAGGGAGTGACCGCACCTATCATCGGGGCGACCAAGGTAGAACATGTAGAGGAGGCAGTTCGTGCCGTCGAGTTGAAACTTTCTGAAGACGACAACATGAGACTCGACGAGAAGTACAAATTGCACCCAATCCTTGGGCATAGATAAGTCAAAACACAAAATCTGGCGCCTAAATAATGGATGTCGTGAGTGTGGACCGGAGGGGATTTGAACCCCTGACCTCCCGCGCTCTTTCCAGCCCTCGAATTTCTGGTTGCAAGGCGGGCGTTACTACCGCTGAACTACCGGCCCAATATTCAGCTCTTTTTTCTTTCACATTATTAAAAAGAATCGTGTGGTCGAAAGTTGGTTGCTGGCGTGCGATTTTGTTCATCATCTCGAACATTCAGATCGCCCGTCGTAGCAACGCACGCCAGCCTGAAAGGATCACGAAACCATGAAGATTAGTGTTGCCCTGATCTTTGAATTCTCTTGTTTTGATCTCGAATGAAAAGTTTTTCTACGATTGAGAAGGCATAATGAAAACTCGACGCGGGCCTGTGGCTCAGCCAGTCCTAGAGCTGCTACTCTAGGGGTAAAGCAGAGCGGAGGACTCTTAATCCTTAGGTCGTGGGTTCAAATCCCACCAGGCCCGCCACATTATTTCACTACTGTTTGGCGATGCGATTTAGGCTAACCGGGGTGAAAACACATAAGCACGACATGACGTATACAACCTATTAGAAATGGGAATCCCTGAGAAGATCAAGAAGATCGAAGAGGATATTCACAAGACCCAAGTCAACAAGAAAACGGAACATCATATTGGTCTTTTAAAGGCAAAGCTTGCAAAGCTCAGGCGAGAACAGGAAGAACAGGCTTCTCGTGGCGGCGGAAGCTCAGTCGGTTATGACGTAAAAAAAAACCGGTGATGCCACAGTTGTCTTGATTGGGCTACCAAGTGTGGGCAAATCCACACTCTTGAACAGATTAACTAACGCAAAATCAAAAGTTGCTGCCTACCAGTTCACTACTCTCACAGTAGTTCCGGGAGTAATGGAATATAGAGGTGCAAGAATCCAAGTTCTTGATCTCCCCGGTATCATCGAAGGGGCTTCGTCTGGAAAGGGTCTTGGCAAAAGAGTTCTTTCCGTTGCCAGAAATGCTGACCTCATCCTGTTCTTAGTGGATGTCTTTCAACCCGAAGCTATCAACGTTCTAAGGAGAGAGCTCAGAAGTATAGGAATACGACCTGACGAAAGAGCTCCAAACGTCGTTATAGAAGCAACCT
>DAHVAI010000025.1 GCA_027314685.1 Nitrososphaerota archaeon
ATCGGATTTGCCCTTGCGGATGGCACATCAATTTTTACATTCACGGAAACTTTCTTGGACAGAAACTACACACTCTTTGATGATTTCCTGCCAAAAAAGGGGGGTACTGTGATTGACATCGGCGCCCAGCATGGAGATTACTCCTTACTTTGCGCAAAGGTTTATCACTGCAAGAAAGTGTACGCGCTGGAACCTATACATGATAACTACGAAATTCTACTATCCAATGTCGCAAGAAATGACGCTGACGGTGTCATTGTATCGATGGAGACAGCGGTCAGCGACCATGACGGTAATTCCGAACTGTTTCAAGAGGGAGACATGGCCAATTCAGGCGGAAAGGGAAAGAAGATATCGTGCAAAGCAATTAGACTGGATTCTCTGGAAATCGACGAAGTCGATTTACTTAAGATAGACGTTGAAGGAGCGGAAGTTTCTGTCATCAAAGGGGGTGTAGACGCGCTCTCTCGATTCCACCCGAGGCTGATCATTGAGACACACTCAAAGCTCTTAAGAAAGAATGTAGAAGAATATTTGTTTGCAATAGGTTATCGCCTAACCCACGAAGGCAGAACCGTAGTCGTTGATTATCCGGGGATGGACACGATCCAGAACCTGTTCTACTCATTCAACAATAAAGCCAGAGAATCTCTAGGTGACTGAGGGTGCTAAACTATAACCTCATAACAATGTCCTCGAAGAATACTGGAGTCGGACGGTATGTAAATGATCTGAAATCTATGAAGAACATGCACTACGAAGTATATACACTTCTTCTAAAGGCTGACAAAGCTGATTTATACATGACGCCAGAAGAGCTTTTGCATAGTTTAAATACATTCGCTCATTGTTTGTACCATGAAGAGGCTTAGAATTTCAGATGATATGAAGAAGGAAATAATAGGAGAAATAAGACGCAGCGATGAATCCAAAATCCAAATATGAACACAGCCTCCATAGAATCCTGCTTGTGGCTAACAGCATGAGCCCATACAAGGTGTCTGAGGTCATGGGAAATAGCCCAAGAAGCGTGGAAAACTGGGCCAATTCATTCCTGAAGTATGGGTTCGAGGATCTCAGGGAACCAAAGC
>DAHVAI010000273.1 GCA_027314685.1 Nitrososphaerota archaeon
CGAATCTAGCAAGAAGATCTGGAAGTTGCTCGGTATCAAACAAGGAGATACTACTCTTTTTTTCCCGACTCCGAATGCGCTGATTCCAATCATGTTTGCAAAATTTATGAACAGACGGAAAGTGACTTTTGTTGATACAAACGAAATCTGCGTCAGTACACTACTGAAGCTCGCCGCAAAGATGAAGTTGTCAAACGTCACTGTGAAACTAGCGAGCCCTCTTGGCAGACTTCCTGTGCTCGATTCGATGTTTGACATTGCATTCAGCGATTGGGGGTTGTCATATTTTGCAGGCACTGTTCAGAGAGCCAATGATGCTGAGGTGCTTGTGAAGGAACTATTCAGGGTTACCAAGCCCGGCGGAAAGATAGCATGCATCGAGGAGAATGGTGCTCCTGTAATGTATCCCTGTCCTCAGGAGATCATGGCCATAAGGTCGAAGATAGAGTCTCCACGAGCTGACCGACTCATAATGGGGCGCAAAATCTATGGCTTTTTCAAGGCAATTAATCTGAAGAAGATCCAACTCTTCGGATTTTCGGATTTCCTAACTGGAGAAAGACAGGAAAGGATGAGAGCAGAGATCAACAGGCGGATAAGCAATCTAGAATCGACACGCGAGGTAATGATGGCACAAGGCGTTTCAGCCCAAGACGTTGACAAGTACTCTGCTTGGCTTAGATCACAGATAGGTAATCAATCATTCCTGATCCAACTGAACTCGATATTTACAATTGGCGAAAAGTAGGCTTTCCAAAAGTCCATCGATGCTCCCCTTCATCCAATGATTCGGGCAGCTTCTGACAAAACACACATTACTTTCGACGAGAAAAAATTAATCAGAATGGATCCGATAATATACATCCCACTTGCCGTAGCAGTGGTCCTTTCCTTCTGGATTTCACTCGTCGAGGCGACCTACCTTACTGTCAGGGTGGCACCTCTCAGAGTTGCAAGCGAAAAGGGAAATCATAGGGCACGTGCTGCGATCAAAATAACTAATGAAAAAACCCGTCTCGTAAGCGCTACAACATTTGTCGATACTTTCTCTAACGTTGTTATCGCTTCCACAATCGGAATCATTCTGTCGGCGGCTCTTGGCATCTACGGCTGGGATATCAGCGCGGTCTTTGGTTCTCTTACAATAATGATTTTCCTTTACTTACTTCCAAAGGCGATAGGGATTGAAAACTCTGTGAACATGTCTCTGCGACTCGCGCGTAGTTCCGAATTGCTTCTCAAGATTTTGTCTCCAATAGCAGTGCCGCTGACCTCATTCGCTGGCCGGCTATCCCGAAAGATCGTCGATAGTTCTGACGGTCCAACATTGGTGAACGAATTCGAAGACTTGTTGATCTTACTCGAGCGAGCTGGTCGTGTGGCTCCTAATGCGGGCAAAGTAATTCGATCAGCCTTATCTTCCTCTAATAGCCTTGCAGGAGACTTTGCCACACCTACAACGGAGATAATATCGGTGTCCTCCAACAGCACCGTTGCAGATGCGTTAAAGCTGATGGGCGAATCTAGTCACCCGCACCTACC
>DAHVAI010000274.1 GCA_027314685.1 Nitrososphaerota archaeon
AATGTTGAAGCCTATGTTTCGAAACGTCTAGTTGATTATCGCGCCATCAAGGAAATCGATGCAGGCATTAAGAAGAGAATAGAACTCGCAATGAATTGGGCGAGGGAGTTCTCGCTTCCTGAAAGGAAAGTTGCAATTGGCGAGAAAGAGAAGAAGGCACTGATCGAGATAGCCTCCAAGATATCTCGCTTGAAAGATCCCCAAGCTATCCAAGCAGTGATTTTCGACACGGCTAGAGTCCACGAACTGGAACCATCTTCCTTGTTCAAAGCATTGTATCAACTGTTGTTGGGCGTAGATCGCGGTCCTAGACTTGGACCTTACATTCTGGATATCGGCCCCGAGAAGGTTTCCGAAAGACTTAGACATCTAGTAGTGTGACTTTCCTTTGTGGGCCCGTAGCCTAGCATGGATTAGGGCGTTAACAAGTGGCGCAAGCCTCCGAAGCTAAAGACCGTGGGTTCAAATCCCACCGGGCCCGCTGATAATTATAAGCGAATACCTTAATAGAATAGGCTTGTACTGATACTTTGGACACTATGAGCAGCAAGTACGATTACCTTCTCGCAGACGAGGACGTTAGGAGATGGCACGATAACCTGTCCGCCAACTCTCTGATTACCGCAGAAGTTTATTTGAGGACTATGGGCTTGTATTGTAATCTACTCGAAACGACACCGAAAAAGATGCTCAAGGACGCTCCTTCAAAGAGGTTTCGAGACGGATTCACCGACTTTGTTAGGAAGATGGAAAGGGAAGGCAAGGCAGGCTCCTATATCGAGAGATTCAAGAAAGTTATCCTATCGTGGTTATCCTATAACAATTTGGATGTAAAGCTGAAAGTGAACATCAGAGGCAAATCCGAGACCCCAACAATTGCAGACGAGAGAGTGCCGAACAAAGAGGAATTATCAAGAATACTGAGAATGGCATCGCCAAGGGCGAGAGTGTCAATCGCATTAATGGCATTTAGCGGATTAAGACCTGAAAGTTTGGGAAGTTTCACAGGTACAGACGGGATAAAGTTGCAGGACTTCACAGAGGCAAAGATCACGAGCGAGGGACTATCATTCGATAAGAAAAGCGTACCTTCAATCCTAGTCGTTAGGAGTCCTCTAAGCAAGGCGAGGCATCAGTACTTTACTTTCGTCGGAGAAGAAGCTATCAAGTACATCAACGAGTATTTGCAGGAGCGAGCTAAGAAGCACAAGGAGAAATTGGCGCCAAGCACCTCTCTTCTTGGTTTTGACCCGAGAGGAGTCAGGAAGACTAATCCATTATTGCGAACTTCTTTGGTAACTAGGGACATCAAGGAAGCCATAATCAAGGCAGGATTCTCGTGGAGACCATACGTCTTGAGGTCATACGCAGACACAAACATGATCGTGGCAGAGTCCAAGGGTTTTATCTCCCATCCTTATCTTTCGTTCTTGATGGGACACAAGGGAGATAGTGAAGCGAGATACTCAACAAACAAAGGCAGATTACCGCCAACGATGATCGAGGACATGAGGAAATCTTACAAAAAGTGCGAGCCTACATTATCAACTCCGAGCAATGAGCTGAGCAAGCAGGAAATCAAGCAAACTGTAAAGGAAGAATTCCTTTCGCTTGCGGGAATCTCAGAGGAACAGATCGAGGATATGGACGTTGCGTCAATGTCAAAGGAAGAAGTACTAAAGACGGTCAGGGACAAGTTACTCGGCTCGATGGTCAATAACGGGAACAGGCAGAGAGTAGTACCGATCAACGAAGTAAAGTCATTCATCGGTCAGGGCTTTGAATATGTTGCAGCGTTGCCAGACGGAGACGCAATAATCAAGATACCATTCTAATGGAAGAAATACGAATGTCAGGAATACGTGGGTTGCTCAACCGCGCTTTTGGCGTCGAGAGGATAGGCAATCTACAGCTAAATTACGTTAGTGTCCTAGTCTATCTTGAGATCACACCAAGACAAGAGAGAGTTACATCAGCGGAAAAACTGCACGAAGAGCTAGACATTGCCGAAAATACAGTGATGAACGCTTTTCACAAATTACTAGATTCCAAATACATATCCCTAGCACCTGACGAACAGCAAAGTAATCCCTATGAAATGCGAGACCCCAGATCGTTCGCAGTAACACCGCTTGGAAGAATGGCGCTCAAGCCCTTCCTTGGAACATTCGGTTACATCACTGTAGCGGTTCTGACAGTCTTCGCTTTGGCGTTCGGCGCAATGTTGGGCGCTGTCATCTTTTCACTTTTCCTTTATCCCTCTTACGCCCTTGCTCTAGCAATCGTCAGCGTACCGCTTTTTGCGGTATTGGTTATCGCCTTGTACAACTTGGTCAGGGACGAAAAGAACAGGCGGAGAGCGATAGTCTCCCTAGCGCTTACCAAGAAACGAGGATAATCTCACCGCTCCATATGCAAAATGAACCATACAACAGTTAGAACGCAAGAACTCAACCCTTGAGCCTAGAAACCTCAACTTCTGAGCCACCGAATTCACAGATCACGGGTAAGAAAGGCATCCTAATACTTTCTATGCATGTTAAGCGAAACAACAATTCATCAACAAATAGGGTACATCAATATCAGCTCGCTCAAGGCGCTTGCCACCGAAATTTTACCCAACGGCTCTATTCTGCGTGCGGTTCTGATTAGAGAACCCGACATTCTATCGCCAAATGATTTTGTCGCAAAGCTCGGAACGTGGCTAGAGATATTGGACGAAGAGGAGTTTTAGAAATGAACGTCTCTACATTTACCAGAAAGCAGAAGTTCGGATACATCCTTGGCCTTCTTGGGCTTACAGCTCTCCTTCTCTTTACTCGCACGTTCCCCTTTATTCTGTTAGCTGCGATTCCCGCGACTGTAGCAGCTCTGCTAATTATGAGAAGGAAACTGCTCAGGAAATTGACACAGAGCAGGATAATGCAGGTAGCGTATGCCGAGCTCATAGAGCCGATTACGCAGGAGCGCACACGCATCGTAGGCACAGACGACAACGGCCGACCCATTGAGAGAAGGGAAACTGTGGTAGTTGGACACAAGCGAAGGGACATTCCACTCGTAGAACACATTGACCCCTGCTATATTGACCTACA
>DAHVAI010000281.1 GCA_027314685.1 Nitrososphaerota archaeon
CAATCCCTGACTTTGAAAAGCTCGGTCTTGAGCGGGTTAGAGCATTCTTCAAACTCTCGCGGTCGATCAAGGATGTTAAGCCGTTCTTTGGCGGATTGCACCAGAGTGCCGGTCTGAAGATATATGCAAGAATGATGGATCAACACATATTCGACTGTGAATTTGCAATACCCGCGGGATCGCTTCCCGAGCTCGAACGGCTGTTTGAAAAGCTTGAACAGATGAAGCTCGTGGATGATGCTCGGCTGAAGCGCATCCTCTGGAAAAATGTGCCGACGTTCAAAAGTCAGTACTTTGATTATTCCAAAGGAGAATGGGACGTCGATTTCTCAAAACTGACCGGAGATCCAAAATCGATCCAAATCCCGACTAGGAGCAGACCCGCTCGCATAGACTACAAGGATCTGCTCCTGATAAAGGAGCTAGAATTGAATCCTTGGATCAAGACCATAGACCTTTCAAGGAAAGTTGAACTTCAGGTTGGAGATGTCACCTACCATCTGAACAATCACGTGTTAGCTGACGGTCTGATCAAATCCTTCAGATTAAAGTGGGACGGAACGAAGGAAGCTTGGCTGAAACATTCTATCGTGCCCACGACTTATGTCTTCGATCACCTTTCGGATGAAGATGCGAGACATGCCATGTCGATACTGACATCTCTTCCGTTCATCTGGTCTCACCTGATGACTGAAGATGGGACGTACCTTGCAGAAACGCTTATTCCGGTCCCCCAGTATTCGGAAGTAAGGCAGTATATTTCTAACCACCTCCGTGACGTCGACCTGAGCCCCTCCCAGGTGCTCGAAAAGGACTGGTCTTGCCTTTCGACTTTTACGATTCCACGCCTGTTATTTGACAGGAATGAGGGCACCTGGAGTTTCAACGCAGATCACGCTCTGGAATACACCCTGCAGATGATCAAGGTATACTCAAACTAATCAAATAAGCTCAATCCGAAGCCATTTCTTAAAACCTGACGCCAGTGAGACCACTGATTATTTCGAGATGCACGGGTATTTCTATTCAGGCTATGACTTGTTTTGAATTTTTTTGGGCTAGCGAAATCTAGACAAATCCGTTTTTCACCATGCTTTGGATAATCCTATTCCCAAACCTCTTGCTGCGTAGCATGAGAAAAGAAAGCAGTACCATAAAGATTGAACCGGCGATCGCAAACGGCAGGAATATGGTCGAGGCCTCAAGCAGCACGATTGTAAGAAGCATAGGGAGGACCAGGATCATCTGTCTCAGATTAAACTGCCCCGGCATCATCATCTCTTCCTTGATTTGAAGTGGGCTAGTCAGTCCGGTGATGTAAACGACCAGAACCAAGGCTGAAGGCAGGATGAACGCGGTTCCTATCGCGGCAGACAGAGCTCCACTTACCCCGAAAAACGCGAGTACAACGTCTGCTGCGACAAAAGGTGACATGAGGACAAGGAGTGACAGCGCTTTTGCGACAATCAGTTTGCGCAGGTAATTGGTCGGACTCATCGAGGTAAACCCGAGCCACAAGCGCTCGTTTCCCAGAACTGACATTGACATGAAAACTATTGATATTGTGATGTAGACTGTGGCTACAATTATGATCGGGTTTGCAGTGATTGCGAAAAATGACTGTCCTATCTTGGTTCCAGGGCTGTAGCGATATATCGCAATAAAGTAGACCACTGCTAGTGCAATCGTGATAAGAGTTGCGCGGCTTAGGCTTATCCTGCCTGATCTGTATGCTCCGCCTCCGCCAGCCATGTTCATCCTACCCGAGAACTCTACAATCGAAAAGTTCTGAGAGTAAATTGCGCTTGTCGCGCTCATCCCGACAAAACTTTTTCCCTTGCCCTTGATCTCTGTTGATGAACGTGAAATCATTGCCCTCATCAGGTCAAGCTCGACAGTCTCTAGTGAGCGAAGAGCTAAAGGAACCAGTATTGCAGCTAGAACGACTGCGGCTATCGATGCTTCCAATGCGTGGCCAGTGAATAGTGCGGATGGAGTGAACGGGAAGCCCAGGAAAGCGGAAAGAGCTAGTGCGCCAAACCCTATGATGATAAGAATCCTTTTACTGGTGCTTTGCGCGTAAGAGACCGGTCCGAGACTAGTAGCCAAAAGGCTCAACGATGCAAAAACGACAATCGTCTCTACAAGAGAAGCGGCGCTGCCGTGCAGTGGCAGGTCGTAGCCCAGTACAAAGAAACCTACTATTCCAAAACTGAGAAACTGCGCGATGAACAGGCTCAAAGTTAGGTCGCGCCTGCTGACCGGTAGCGTAAACAGATAATCCCTGTCAGATTTTAGGACTATCAATCCGCCGTTCACGACCGGTATTACCAGCATAAAGGCAGTCAATCCGACGCCGGTGTACGTCTGCTCAGGGCTGATGCTCCCAGAAGGTATCACAGAGGATAACCAAATTACGTAGATTGCAAACAGCGGGAGAAATACTAAGAGAGGTCTTGAGAACCTCGTCACGAGCACGAACTTTAGCAGCTTAAGCAACACGCGTGAGCATCCTCGCCACTATCTTCTCGACTGGTTCGTTCTCGGCGCCCAGTTTCTTTAGATCTGAAATCACTCCGGTCCAGACAACCGCACCGCGGGAAATTATGATGACGTGATCTGTCAGCCTGCCTGCTACAGACATAATGTGGGTCGAGACAAGCTGGGTCGAGGCCTTTTCGTCGTTCAACATCGAGATTACGTTTTCCTGCGTAGGAATGTCGAGATAGTTTAGCGGTTCATCAAGTAAGAGTATTCTCGGCGAGTGTATTATTGAAAGCGAGAGTGCAAGTTTCTGTGCGTTTCCACGTGACAGCCTTCCCACTTTGGCGCGCTCGTATTCGCGAAAAGTGAGCGTGTCTAGCAAAAAATCTACCCTTTCTCTCAGGTTTCCAACTTCTCTTAGGGCGCCGACATATTCGAGGTTTTCACGGACGGAAAGTGTGCGATACGGCGATGCGTCCTCTGGCAGGTAACCCAGAATTTTCCTTGCATCTGTTGAGGAAGGATCGATCCCTCCGACCTTGACTTCTCCTCGGTCCGGCCTTAGCAGACCAACCAGTAGCTTTAGGGTCGTGGACTTGCCTGCACCGTTTGGACCGAGAAGTGCGCACTTTTCACCCGAAGTCAGTCGAAAGCTCAGCCCTTTAAGAGCGGCTACTGGACCATAGGATTTGTCAACGCCGTTTACTTCAATTGAGGTGTCGGTGATTTCACTTTCAGAGATGGCTGAACGATTCATGACTCTTTGCCTAACAGATTCGCGTCAAACCGTCTAAAAAGGAATTCATAAGAGTCCGAAAGATTTGATCTTACTTGCATTCGTGCCGTTTCGAGCTGTTGTAAGCTCGTTCAATAGCGAAACTAGCTGATACGCGCTTTTCCTTGGGGCGAAATAGCTCTGATTTGTTGGAACAATACGTTCCTAGCTGCTCTAGCTTTAGAGAGCTTGAAACTCATTGTTCTGATCGAATATGATTTTTGCGCGCGGCCGCGCACTTGCGATCAACTATAAGGGGTCTACGAGGAACCAATGCAAGAATTGCATATCTCCAATATGGAAGCTGCAATACTTGCATTATCCATTGCCATTACAAGTATCTAAGGCCTGAGTGAATAGGCCTGGATGTTAGAGCGCGGTTTCGATACTCCACCACGACGACTCGCTCAGTTTCCATGATTTTCTCTGGTCTAATCCGAGCTGGCTTGTAGAAAAGAAACGCTGAAACGACCGATAGAAGTTTCGTCAGCGGATTTATGACGCAACCTGCCTGCTCTATCAAAGGAATTGGTATGAAATTGCCAATGACTATCCTGTATTCACAGCTGCGCCAAAACTTTGGAAAGCCAAGCACCACCCTGCTGTCTCCATTTTTGCTTATCATATTCAATTGGATGGCTCCAGATTCGTCAGAGACAACGGTATTTTGCTCAACCTCATGGAAGAAGTAAAGGCCATGAATGGAGTCAGGGACGTAATCTGGACTTTAGTCGCAACCATAGGAAGGAAGAGCTCTCCGAATCACATTACAATTTAGGTTTGGCTAGATAATATAGTTCAAAAGGAATACAGCCGCGCCCTAAATTGTCGCTGGAATCAATACAACTTTGTTTGCATTTATGACATAGTCTTTTAATTCTTTGAAATCGGGTTTATTAGCTTCGACGCAACTATCTATCTTTCCAGTTTTGGGTCGCCGACTCTCTCGAGCTCGCTTTCGGCGGCGTCGTACTGAGAAGTAAGCTCGCCTATTGGATGGACGCGCTCAAAAGGTCGGCCTAGTCCGTCTCGCTTCTTGCTTTCTCTCCCCTTCGCCATTTCCTTTCGGTTAGCCATGTCGATCTTCCCGGCGAGTTTTGTTCTAGGGCGCTTGTTCTTCATGGTTAGTCACATATTTTACTTGACTGACTTGAATACTGTTCGATTAGCAATTAACAAAAAGGAAAGAGGGGTTTGAACGTTCTAGTATGTTGTTGCAGGAACCTCTTCCGTATTCTTGTCGTCTCTTTCTTCAATGGTAGTGGTGACTGTCCTTTTCTTGTTCGCCGCGAATTCCTCCTCACTTCCCATGTATGTTTTTGGGCGATCTTGTCGATTTTCTTTTTCATTCATCTTGCCGACTTTTTCTTCAGTCTTTCCGTATTCTTTCTCCGACCTGCCGTCCATTTCGCGGTTCTTATCTTGATAGTCTTTGCCAATCTTTTCCTCAGCTTTTCCGTGTTCTTTTCTTTCCTTGCCTTCAATTCTTTCATTTGACATTTTCGATTTACTCTACCTCAAATGGTAGAAAGTCAAATGAAACTTTGCCTTCCAAATAATTCCCAATAACTTGGCAAATGTCCTCCAGGCGTCTCAGTATCGACCAAAAATGTGGAAATTCGTCCCTGGTTTGAACAAGCACTCCAAGGATTTAGACATATCTCTGCGACTATTGCTCGTTGAAGGAAAGGGGCTGGGATTGAAGATGGGTAAGAAAGACTCGATTGCAATTGATGAGCGTCACAAGACAAGACTTCTATGACAGGAGTGTTTGCTGGGGGAGACGTGACAACTGGAGAGACACTTGTAGTGAGGTCGATGGGGTCGGGAAGAGACGCGGCACAATACGGGTGCATGAATATCTAATGAATTTGGAGGACAAGCACGTGTCACTTTTATGAGCGGTACTATCTCGAAGGATCACGCGAACTCTTGATGGAAGGCAAAGAAGGCGGGCCTCCTCCACCATAGTCTGCCTGCAGAGACTCTTCGAGTGTCAAGATGATTAGCGGTTGCTAGTGAAGGATTCCGGAAAGCGCCCCACTCTACTGTCTTGAACGTCGTGTTTGTCGTTGATGGTAAGCGTTCCTGATTGTCTCAGATATGGAGCAACAAATTCAGGTCCATGTATACATTTGGACAGTGATATTTTATGTGAGATGCGAGTTTCCTCAAGATTAAATCAAAATGACGGAATGCATTAGGTTCCCAATCGGGAAAAAGTCACGTTCTCTCACCTGAGCAAGCCCTCGAAAGTTGGCTTGCACGTGATGTGTCTAGTTCGAAGGTTGTCATGGAGATTATTTCAGCCATAATCGGTGGGTTGGGAGCCTTCACATTTCAACCTTGAATGTTCATAGCAATGGTCAAACTGATTGGCAGCTCTCCGCAGAGTAAAGGTCATTCCTAACCCGTCTCTCTTTGTGTATTCAACTGATGTATTGGAACTAGATATCGCTTGGTCTAATCTTTGGATTCGTTCGAAAAATAACATGCAAAGCTTCCTTTTATGTTAGTCTACTTACTGGTCAGTTCCCGAGGGCGGCTATTATGGTCCTAGTTCAATCGACATTGGGACTGGAATTGTGTATGCAACCGTCTGTATTTCTGCTATTCTCCTACCTGTTTTTTTTGTTTCATATCTGGAAAAGACAATTTTTGGTACCACGGGATTCTAACTGTGGGCTACGCAGGTTCAAGTGAAAAGCAAGTCACACATGTTGGCGTGGTCGCAGATTCGGAGAAGTAACGTCTTCCTTTCTCCATAGATTCTTGTTTCGAAGAACGGATAACTCATCCCTGGTAGTTGGAACCTGGTGTTCGATCATTACGGGAATCTCTTTTATCCCGCGCTCGTCAGCCGCCACCACTCTGTGCCTGCCGTCATGCAAGATGAACCTGCTCCGAGCCAAGTCGAGCTTTAGATACGGGGTCTTCAGGGGTTTTTCCTCTCTGAGTTTTTTCTCTTTCCGCTTGACACTCGATTCTGTTGAGTGGACGTGGTCGTCCGAGCGCTCTTCGATCAATTCTCCATCGTAGGCGTAGCCCAAGAACATGGACGGCTTCATAGTGGTATACAGCAGCCTTCCCTCTCCTGCGAGCTTGGGAAAGTCGACCTTGAAACCGTGGGAGTTTCTCTCTTCTTTGACGAAATGTTGCTTATCACCTTTTTTCCTTACGGCAGGAAGTGGAATCATGGGAGTCCAGTGATCCTTCGCGTACTTCCCATCTAGCCGTCTCTTGAACATCTTCGTAATCGACGGCGGAGCCGCTTCGAGAGTATTCAGTATTCGGTCCGCCTGCGGTCGTGGAATGCATTTGAGGAGATACTTTCTTGCTGAATAGCCATACTCCTTCTTGTAGATCTTGTTGATTACGCGGAGCAGGTGAGAGTCATCTAATCGTTTGTGGAAAGCATCGTCGGCCTCATGGTGATCGACATACATTCTCATTTTTTTCTTCTGGTCAGTCATTGCCGTTACACATTCCATTCGCTTCAGATTTATTTAACCGTTAGCGGAAAATTTGCGACATAAAATGAACAAATAAATCCGTTTGATTCGTGAGATTTCCAATAATTAGTTAGAATCTTCCTGTATATTCATCTGGAACGAATTCACTTAGCTTGCGCGTCAGTGGATAAGTCAGAGTATTCGCAAACTTCTGCAAACACACGTCCAGTACATTCGCTAGCCACCAGCTCAGGATTACGTATCTTCAACAGATGTCAAACATGTGAGAAATCCCGGGCAGGCAAATCTGATCATTTGTACTTGAGGCAGAAACTGACAGGTTCCAGTTGAAATGTACTACTTGTGCGACGGAACGTGCGTAGTTTCCATAATCCAGCACAGCTTAGACTCTGCCAGCGAGACGCGAAATAAGAACGCTTACATTGTCAGATCCCGGCGGATCTCAAAATGGGGCTTGCCGCTTTCTTAATAGAACGAAGAACATCACGAAAGCCGGCACTAAACCAAACATTCCTATAATGGTGAACGCGATGAGATCAATCATTTCTCCAAATCAGTCTATGCTGAATTTACGCACTTTCTTTCCAGCAAGTTACCAAAATTTGCTATTAGCCAATATGCAATGAAAAATCAGTTTCGTAGTAATGCTTAAGCGATGACTCTTCTTCTCTAGTGGTCAAATATTGGGTGTGTGAGAGAGACATTTCAAGTCCACGAGCAAAGAAGGTCACTCGGGCATTCAAAATCGCAAAGAATCTGGACGACTTGCTAGTGGTCCAATCCGATAAGAGCGGCATAACGCCGAGCAGTTTCATTAACAATCTCTTAGTCCAA
>DAHVAI010000175.1 GCA_027314685.1 Nitrososphaerota archaeon
GTTTCGGAACTGCTCAAGGAGATTAAAGAAGTGTTGAAGGGGTGAAAGGTTGCCACGCTACAATTCAAGGGAAACGGAAAGAAAGCTGCTGTTGGATGAATTGTTCTGGGAGCCTTATCCAGGAAGAATCTTGAATGAGAATCAGTTATTTTCAATCTCCAGGGAGTGGGGTTCAGATTACTGTATGAATTTCAACGAAAATGGCTACACAGATAAGTACGAAAGCTTCGATGCGATGAAAGTCAGGAGTGAAGTCTTAAAGAGACTGACTAACGAGCAGCTGGTACGTTACGTCAAGAAGTACAACCACAAATTGCAAATATTCAGGAATTTCTATGGCCAACGGTATAAATTCCAGAGGATGTGGCGTAAACCAACTCTTTCGCCTCAGTGGGAAGTGATCGAGAAAAGGTTAACCAGCTTTCTCCAGCTATACGGAATCAACGGAAGTGCGGTCTTAGAAGCAGTGTATGAAGCGAACTTTGAGCATGGTTTGACCTACAAGAACTACACTGCCCAGTACATACACTTGCGAAAGACAATGGCCTGGGAAAAGGATGGAGAGACATCCTGTCTGAACTTCAACTCATGGATATTGTCGGGGGCGGATGGAGGAATTAGATAATACTCTTCTTGGTGCGTGCAGTGATGGACATCTATGAAACTATCAAGTCAGAGAATCGAACGAAGTACGGAACAGATATAGGCCGATACGGGCTCGTGCTGCTCTCGAAGCTGTACAGTGAGAGGACCCATTTCATTTACGAACTGATTCAGAACGCGGAGGATGCCTGTCAAAGAGCCTTGGCAAGTGGCCGTGAAGAACATTACAATGTGCATTTCGATCTTTATCCTGACAGACTTGAAATTCGCCACAATGGAATTCCGTTCTCAGATGACGACGTTAGGGGAGTATGTGGGTTGGTTGAAGGTACGAAGAGCGAGGACAAGACTCAGATTGGCAAATTCGGAATAGGATTCAAATCAGTCTATGCATACACAAACTCTCCTGAGGTTCATTCGGGGCAACGGAGTTTCTTGATTAAGGACTACGTCCTCCCAGAGGCGATAACTCCGGAGCTAATCGAGACCAACCAGACACTCTTTGTTATACCCTTCAATCGCAAAGACGTCGCACCGGAACAAGCTTACATCGAAATCGCCCAGAAACTAGCTGAATTGGGCCCGATGACACTTCTGTTTATAGAGACTCTTAGGAAGATTTCATGGGCGACTCACCCCGTCCGCGTTGATGAGCCTAATGCATTGCAGTCGGGAAGAACAAGTCCATCAAAAGGTGTGTACCTCAAGGAGGTCATAGGAGAGAATCCGAAACGGGTTTCACTTCTTCGTCTGGAGAATGAATCTCTCAAGTCGAGTGAAAATTGGCTGGTTTTTGGGCCCACTTCCGGGACTGGCAAGACTCCGGATGTAAATGTTGCATATAGACTCGCAAAAGATTCTAAGACGAAGCAGGATGTGATTACACCGGTGGACGACGCCAAACTCTTCTCGTTCTTTGAGACTGTGGTAGAAACGCACCTGCGGTTCCTGATTAACGGTCGTTACAATACAACTCCAGCCAGAGATAATATCATAGTGGTCGAATTGGACGATTGGAATCGCGGGTTAATCGAGCAAACAGGAACCCTAGTCTCCGAAACCCTTTCTCAGGTGAAAGCTCTGGGCATCCTTGATGTCAACTTTCTCAGTGTTCTTCCAGTAGACGTTGAACATTTCACAAAGAGCCAAACAATATTCAAGCCAATCTACGACAAAGTAAGGGAAAGACTGAGGTCTGAAGAAGCTCTTCTGCCGACGGAGGATGGGGGGTACACCTCAGCTAGCCGGGCATTGCTCGGCCGTGGGAAGGATCTGCGAGGTCTGTTATCACCTGAGCAACTCTCTGCTCTTTTCAACATCAAGAACAGTGACTGGCTGAATGACGCAATCTCGGTCGATAGAACTCCCGAACTGCACCGTTATCTTATTGAAAGCCTTGGTATAAGAGAGCTTGATCCTGACCGCTTCGCAAGAGACCTTACTCTGGCTTTTCTTGAGAAGCAGCCGGATGAATGGATTATACAATTTTATGGTTTCCTTCTCGAACACGAAGCACTCTGGAGAATATCTGGCTACCCCCATCAAGAAGGTCCACTGCGCTCGAAACCAATTGTGCGACTTGAAAACGGATCACACATTGTGCCCTTCAAGCAAGACAAGAGCCCACGGGTGTACATTCCCTCCAAGTCTGGAGGACGAAGTCCACTCCCAATGGTTAGAGAGAAGATAGCCCAAGACCGGACAGCTATGCAATTTCTGCAAAGTCTGGGATTGTCGGAACCTGACTTTGTCACTGCCATTCTAGAAGAAGTCTTGCCGAAGTATAGACAGCGGCCGATTTCTGTATCAGATGATGAAAATAAACGTCATGTCGAATCTATATTCGCGGCATTATCAAATCTCAAGAGCGGCGATGCGAGGAACAGCACCCTGCTTGAGGGTCTCAAGACAACACCGTTTCTCTTGGCAAAGAATATAGCTTCTAGGAAGGTAGAGTACCATCAACCCTCAGAAATTCACTTAGGAGAAGCATACACTGACGGTGACTGTATCGAACTGTACTTTGAGGGAAATATCGACGTTTGGCTCTTGGATGAGCGGTACAAGGATATTATCACACCAGAGGCGCTTGGACAGGTCGGATGCATCACCGAAATCCATGTGAATTACGGAAAAGTCGGATACGACGGTCACGTAATCTTGGACGACTCTTTTGGGTCCCATAAAAGAGGTCTAAATGGATTCGATCCGAATTGTGAGATCGAAGGCCTAGAATTTGCTCTTCAGAACATAAACCTCGCGAGATCACGGATTATTTGGAATAACTTGAGAAGATACGAAAAGACCGTTCGAGGCGTTATCGAAACCTCGTCCAAACAGGGTTTTGTCAACTCAACGAGAGGAGATGCTGGATTCTCGAATATGGGTAAATTGTTGACAGCCCATGCGTGGCTTCCGGGTAGAGACGGCGCATTCCGCAAACCTTCTGAAGTTACCCTTGCTGACTTGCCGGAAGAATTCGACTCCAAAAGCGTGGAGGCCAAAAACTTGGCACAGCAGCTTCAATTCAAATCCAACGAGGAGGAGAAACTCATAGCAAGCCTTCCGGACGATAGAAGAGAGATATATGAAGGAATTATGTCCGCGTCCCCGGAAGTGTTGGACAAGATACGGCAATTCGTGGTTTCTGTCTTGGAGAAAAAAGGTCCACAACGGCAGTTGGATGATTCAACTGTCTCTCCAAGTGAAAATAGAGACGGGGAAGCAAGGAACTTTACGTCGGACCTTTTTGACATTCAGACACGTGACCCTCCGCCCGCTCCGCATAGATCCTTCTCGCTGCCGACGGGTGGACCTAAGACCGAAGAGTCTGCGAAGACGGATACAGAGCAGTCGACTCAACATGGTCATGTCGGTTCACGAATAAACAAAGATGTGGCACGATGGGAGCGTCGTGGGGTAGGGAAGGAGTTGGAAGACAAG
>DAHVAI010000298.1 GCA_027314685.1 Nitrososphaerota archaeon
TAGAGCAAAAGTCAGAGTTAACGAAACCGCATTACTAGTCGGCATGGGTGGATTGGCACTTACGGGCCTGCAGATATTGAAAGCAGCTGGAGCGAGAGTAATTGCAGTTTCTAGGACTCAAAGCAAGCTTGACATGGCAAAACAACTGGGTGCGGATCTGATCATCAATACCACTAACGATGACGGAGTAGAAAAAGTGAAGAGCTTCACGGATGGTTATGGTGTCGATCATGTTTTCGACTTTGTAGGTTCTGGGGAGAGTGTTGTTCGTGATGGGAAATATGTGAGACGCAGTGGCAATGTCTTGCTACTAGGATACCAGCCGGGAAACCAGACGATACCAGTGTCGACTGTCCGCGGTTTCCTCTACATGGGTGGTTCGAACAACGGCACAAGAAAGGACCTTCGCGATGTTGTGCGCCTTGCTTCTGAAGGCAAAATCAGGTCCATAGTGACAAAGGCCTATTCACTCAATCAGGTCAATGAAGCATTGAACCTCTTAGCAAATGGCGAGGTAACCGGTAGATTAGTCCTGAAATTTTAACTGACGCACATTATCAATACGCCGAGACACCTTCCTCTTTTACTAGCACGTCACTAGCCATGTGCGTAGAGGTGCAGTCAGACGGATCGGTCATTACTTCTACCACGCAGACAGAATCATAGTTGACAGCTTCTTTGAGAGCAGACCCTACCTCACTCGTTTTTTCCACTCTCAATCCTTTACATCCGAATGATTCTGCAACCTTCGCGTAGCTCAGATCTTGCGAATAGTTTGACGAAAGGTAGCGGGCTCCAAATTTTTCTTCCTGTATTAGTTTCATCCAAGCAAGGGAATTGTTGTTTAACACAACTACAGGAAGCGCTAGACCCATTCGCCGAGCTGTCTCAAGCTCTGCAATATGGTATCCGAATCCACCGTCTCCAGTTACCGAAATTACCTTGCTATTATCTTGGCATGCTATGGCAGCGCCGATTGCGAGCGGAAGAGCTGTCTCAGTACCTGCCATGCCTCTTCCTTGAATGAAACGGCAAGATTTTCCACTTTCCAATACGTCGTAGAAACAACCAGCGAATGCCCCAGAGAAACTCCCACTTGATACTATTATGCTCTTGCGAGGTAGAACTTTCTGGATCTCTTTGAAAACAAGCGCGGTTCTTATCGGCTCTGAGTTATTAGAGGCGAGACTGTCGAATGTTGAAACCCATCCCGCTCTGAGCGCTTTAATCCGTTCCAACCATGGGCTAGAGCCGAGAAAATTCTTCTTCCTGCCTTTCTGAAGTAACGCATCTAGGATGTCTCGCAGTGCCAACTTCACATCGGCGAGAATCGAAACCTCCTCTTTGTAGTTCTTGCCAAACTCCGATGGATCGACGTCAATACGAACTATCTTTGTCCGTGCTGGATCTATGAGAGTCCAGTTGTTCGTTGAGACTTGTGCGAATTTTGTCCCTAATGCGAGGATTAGATCCGCTTCCCTTAGCGCTTTGTTTGCACTTGGTCGATACCCTTGACGGCCAGAGCAACCTAAGCTGAGAGGGTGGTCTTCCTGAATAATGCCCTTCGAAGTGAGCGTTGTAACGACAGGAGCACCGATCAATTCTGCGAGTGCACGCACTTCCTCGAATGCTTGACTCATCATCGAGCCACCACCTGCGAAGATTACCGGGCGCGAACTGGAATCGATCAAGGAGATTACTTTTGAAACTTCATCTGAGGTTGGTCGCGATCTAAGGCTCGGAAACCTAGTATACGAATCTTCTACTGAAAGATCGAATGAAGAATTATATGAATCGCCTTCAGTTCCCTCAAGAATATCCTGGGGTAGATCGACATGAACTGGGCCGGGGCGCCCTGATGTTGCTAGCCGAAACGCCTTTCTCACAACTTCTGGTATATCCAGAGTGTTCTTTGGCTTCAAACTTTCCTTGACGAACGAATCGTAGAGCTTGGTATGATCTAGCTCCTGTGATGCGCCTTTCCCAACCCATTTTGTCACAATATCACTTGTCAAAACGATAACCGGAGTCGAACTTGCCCAAGCTTCTATTACGGAAGGTAGCATGTTTGCAGCGCCAGGGCCGGCTGTACCGTCAACCACTCCGGGCTGGAAAGTCACCTTAGAATAGCCAATCGCCATCAGAACGCTTGATTTCTCGTCCCGGACGAGAACATGTCGTAATTTTGGCTCTAGTTTTGCGATACCATCGTAGAAGGATAGTGTTTGTCCACCAGGAACGCCAAATACAAATCTTGTTCCGTAATTTGACAGAAGCTCTGCAAGAGCCTCTCCACCGTTTCTTTGCATGTTCATTGGGGTGGAATGGCTATCAGATAGGAAAAAAGATTATGCAGAAAGTTGAGAAAAAGAGGAGGGGACTATCCGGAGAACTAGCCGGGTAGTCAAGTGCCGAGATTAGTTAGTAGCTACGCGCAGCTACCTACAGAGCCCAACCCACTTGGGACATTGTTTGATATGTAGCTCTCAATTTGAGGCGTCATCCACGATGAACTCGAACAATATGTGTATGGTCCTAGTTCTTGTAGCGCCTGTTGTTCAAAGTACTTGTTGACTACACCATAAGGCGTCACTGACGAGTTTGCAACTGGGCTTTTGATGTTACCTACTAATACGAAATACGCCTGAGTGGCTGCATACATCCCTGTGACATTGGCGCTACCCTGCAAATTGAATGCTCCATATGGCCAGTATGTGTAGTGAGCTGGGTAGAATGTCGAGGTGAACTGGATCTCGGATGGTGACGTCAGTGGTAACTGACCTTCAGCAAATGTGACCAGCGCTGCAGGGTTTGAAATGAAGTAGCGCTGCGCCTCGATTATCGCTTTGATGAACATAACGATGATCTTCGTGTTGGCGACTCCATTGGTCGAGCTCTGGAGCCAGCTATCTCTTACTGCAAAGCAGTTGTCGTACACAGTGTTTGGCGCGTAGAACATGACATGGAATGGGCCACCGTTTGCAGTGGTGTTCGCGCTACCCATAAAATCAGATAGGATGAAGTCATCAACGACGATCGCTCCTGCATTTTTGGTTATCAGGTCATGTACTCTCGCAATGTTGCCTCCAACATTCCTTAGCAAGACACTGCCAGGAGCCGGACTTGAAGCATCCTGGGTCACATTAATACCAGATTGGTGGAACCAGTATAGGTCTAACGCACGTGTGCTTGACCCTGGGCCAAAATCATCAATAGCTTTGCCTATCAACTGCGATGGTTGGGTGAACCCTTGTCCGGCAATCATCAAAAACACACCTGCAATTGCGTAAGAGGTGACGCATGTTGTTTGTTCGCCTTGTGCAGGACCTAGCCCCATAGTTTGTGAACTGGTGTCAAACGAAATATCCGTTTGACCAGATATCAGCCCTTTGTAGGATAACGGCGGAGCATCATAGAACGTTGATGCAACATGAATGCCTTCGGGAGCCAGAATATTGTTGTAAGCGTACTGGTCGGTAACATCGCTTTCGTCAAGCGAATCTGGATAACCGACTGTTAAGCTGACATTCAATCCAGAACTAGCTGCTGGAACATTAACCATCGCTGCATAAGCAAGCGTACCAGCCAAGATCACGGCTATTATTATTGGGGCAACTCTGATTGCTGACAAGGGCAAACCTGCGTAATAATGTGAAATATAAAAACCTTGATATCGGAAGCGCTTAAGATTAAGTTGTTAGGGCTCTACCATCATTGAGCTGTGTATGAAGCCTGAAGGTAAACCGGCTTGAGCGGGGGACTTTTCGACATCCTGCCTTGACCAATGCTCATGTCGTATCTTCCAGGATTCGTCCTTCTTGCATAACACGATAGTGCCTCTCAGCATTATCCTCCGTAAATTACGAAAATACTTTCCAGTGTATAGAACACTAAGTGTCGCTAGGGCAACCTCGCCGAGGATTTCTATCTTGAGATTTCTTATCTTCATGGTGAGATCTGGAGCTATCTCGTGAAACCACTTGCGTTCTTTCAGAACGGCATCAGAACCTTCAAACCGTCCAAAGGGAGGAAACGCGCTGTAGATGCTGAAACCCTCCTCAAAGAGGTGCGTATTTCGATAAGAATCGAAATCACCCTTGTGCGGGAGCCTGAATTCGTCCAGAATGACTTTGGTTATCTTTTCCATTTCGTCATTCTGTCCTGCTACCTGCTTTGTGTTTAATCCACTAATTGTACGAATTTCTCCCGAATTCCTGTTCTCTGCGAAATCATTTCGGCTATCTTCGATTGCAAACCAGCTGCGTAGTCTACTCGTCATATTTGTAAGTTCCTTTACTGAAAGTTGATCACGTACTATCATGAATACTAAGTCTGTTTTTGCATTTTCGTCGTCTACCCTGGACAGGATTCTAGCATGATGCTCCGTTATCTTCTGCAAAGCGGACTGAAGTTTGGGATTTGAAGAAAGGAAGGATGAACTGAAGAGTCTCAGCATACTGACGTAATTGGACACATGTTGCTTCGAAATGCCAACTATCTGACCAATTTCGTCATACGTCTTTCCAAACTCTTTGTTCATCCTTTCAAAGGTTAGGGCCTTTTCGTAATCCGAAAGATCTTCATGCTCGACGTTTTCAACTAACGATTCTACCATCATTTCTTGCTCGGAACATTTCACAACTTCAGCGCGTATTGTCTTCCAACCGAGCTTTCGTGCGGCCATCACGCGTCTGTGTCCGAATACCAACTCGTATTTTCCGAGATGATCCGGGCTAGGGCGAACCTTTACTACAGATAATTGACCGTTTGAACTCAATGATTGCGCTAATCTATCGATAACGGAATTGTGGTAGTTTTTCCGTGAATTGTAGGGGTTCTCTACTAACGCCGACAGCTGGACCTCCTGTATAGCCATCGCAATCGCTCACGGATAAATCACCGTTAAAAACCTTCATTGTTATTTTTAAGGCGAAAGAGGGGTCTTTCAGTATGCCCGGGCATACTAAGAGCATGAATCATGGATTAATGATGATCGCATTAAAAGCATACCAGAATTTGACACGCTATATTTAAAGGATTGAAGATGTGATACCGGTGCCACTTGCAGACTATTCAAAAACAGCTTTTGGAAATAGGAGGGATACGGAAATCTTTCACGAAGAGAGGCCGCAAAGGGTTCTCTGAAAAAGTTGAGGTCCTCGGCGGAGTTTCTTTCGAGCTAAAGACAGGAACCTTCACAAGCATAATCGGCCCATCCGGTTGCGGAAAAACCACACTTCTACGTATTATCGATGGGTTGATTCAACCAGACGACGGACAAATAATTTTCAACGGACAGCCTGTTGAGAAACCACCAGAGAAGATGGGGTTTGTGTTTCAGAATTTTGGACTTCTCCCTTGGAGGACCGTGCAGAAGAATGTCGAGTTCGGATTAGAGCTGAAGGGCGTTGATCCAGTTACGCGCGCGGACGTTGCCAGAAAGTACATCCAAGTTGTAGGCCTTGCTGGTTTCGAGAACCACTACGTTCATGAAATATCTGGTGGCATGCAGCAGCGAGTTGGACTAGCTAGGGCGCTTTCCATTGACCCAGACGTATTGCTGATGGACGAACCATTTGCATCTGTGGATATGCAAACAAGAGAGATTCTGCAGCGGCAGCTTCTTCAAATTGTAAAGGGCACAGTTCCGAAGACGACACTTTTTGTCACTCATAATATCGATGAGGCAATCTATCTTTCTGACGAAATAGTCCTTCTAACAACAAGGCCTGGAATGGTGAAGGAGATAGTCAAGGTGAATCTGCCAAAGGATAGATGGACGTACGATCCTAGGTTGAATCCTGAATATGCACGTTTGAGGAACTACTGCTGGAACTTCCTTGAGAAGGAGATCATGCAGAAAGGAGTGTTCGGTGCTGACCTTGCCTAGTTATCCGCATAACAAGTGATGAGTGATCGCTATGAGTGAAGATGCGTCTCGCAGAGCTGCCGTTTCAGAAACAGGTTACGCAGTCTCGTCTCAGGCATCGGAAACAAAGCGCAAAAGAAGGGAGTCTTCCACAATGAATTCTCTTCCAGGAAAAATCGTAATTTTCCTAATCAGCATCACAGTATTCGTCGTGATCTGGCAGGTACTTGCGACCGTACTTAACGATCAAGTGATTCTTGCACCACCGCTTTTGGTAGTTCAAACTCTTGCGTCGTTGTTGGCGGGAAATGTTCCCTTTGGTGCCGAAGGTATTGGAAACATATACAGCCAAATTGGGACGACTGTCGAGTTAATCGTCATTGGTTATCTGATCAGCCTCGTCGGAATTCCAATTGGGATTGTGATGGGCCGGTGGAGATCAGCGGAGGGTATCATAGATCCATGGATCAATGCACTTTGGGCAATCCCAATGGTTGCACTTACTCCTTTGATCTATCCACTTACTGGTGGGACATTTAGTGCAGCTATCCTGGTCGTGGTTCTGATTTCAATCTTTACAATAATCGTTAACACCTACTCTGGTGTCAAGTACACTAGCAACTCACTTGCGGAAGTAGGTAAGACATACAATGCCTCCGAATTTCAATTCATGACCAAAATTGTGCTACCTGCCTCACTCCCAGAAATCGTGGCCGGAATGAGGCTCGGACTAGGTCGAGCAGTCCTTGGAGCAGTCGTGGCAGAAGTACTTGTGACGTTCTCTTCCTTGGGCCAAGCTATGATTGCGTTTCAGGATCTGATAAACACTCCAGCTATGATGTCTATCGTATTCATCGTAGCGATTATAGGAATCGTCGCCCTTCAGACACCTAAACTAATAGAACACTATGCCTTCAAATGGAAAGAGACTGAAAGGATGCAAAGAGGGTTCTCGAGATGAGTACGGCCTATCGATACAGGTTTCCGATTATCGCTCTAACGGTTGTGGTCGCCGTTCTCATTTGGGAGGAAATGGCTGCGATAATTAACAACCCGAAAACCATCGCCTCACCTGCGGACTCTTTACACTGGTTCCGGGAGATGATTTACAATCCTGGAGTGCGCCATCTGGTGTTTACCGGGCTAGGACAAACGATGGCTGCAATCTTTGAGGGGTTTGCAATTGCTGTTGTTGTTGGAATACCTGTAGGATTTATGATGGGTAAGTACATTCTAGTGGATCGATTTCTCGACCCATGGGTTAATGCATGGTATTCTATACCGGCTGTCGCTTTTGTTCCATTAACTATGAACTGGTTTGGTCAGAGCGGCACCGCGACGATAGTGATCGCATTTCTCATTGCCGTCTTTTCGATCATAATCAATGTTTACACGGGAGTTAAGAATGTAAGCAAGACGCTAGTTGAGCCGGGTATGTCATTTGGGGCAAACGGGACTCAGATGGCGTCAAAGATAATCCTTCCAGCAGCGTTACCCGACATTATGGTGGGTCTGCGCATGGGGCTAACCAGAGCGATAGATGGCGTCATTATAGCTGAGATGATATTCTCGGTGCTAGGTCTCGGCGGAGTTATTTTCGATGCCGCTGATAAGCTCGAATTGGGCCTTGCGTTGGACGGCGTAATCATACTAGCAATCATAAGCATAGCATTGAACGAGATTATGAAATATCTCAACAGAAGAGTCGTTTCCTGGAAAGAATCTGCCGCAATGTCGCGCTAAATTATTCTGATCGGTTTAGTTTAAAGAAGGAGAATTAGGCCGATCTTGTATCAGATTTAAATAATGGTTCGGAGCTTGGGCAGGTGTTATTCCATGGTGTCCAGAGTAGCACTCATTGGTCTCGTGATCCTAGTAGTTGGTTTGATTGTAGGTATCTACGGAGTTTATTCTCCGGTCTCGGCGCAAAAAGCTTCGGCGATAACCCTTCTCAGTACGACAAAAGCCGTCGATGCTAACGACTATGCTTCACAGAACATTCCACTAAATCAATCACAGACTATCCAAATTACTGCTAGCATAAAGAATACCACAATTTTCGGCTTTTACATTATGAATAGTGCTCAGTACTACAATTTCTACGGCTGTGCGCCTTGGTGTCATACGGCAGCTAACATATCTGGCGTCGGTGCAGTGGGGCCTCAGAACCTGACCGCTCAAGTCAACGTTACAACCATCACACCATCATCTCCTTACTCGGCTAGTTTCACAGCTCCAGCAGCTGGAAACTATTACCTTGTGCTTGACAACTCAGTGGGCCCGAGTTGGGCTACATATTCAGGACAAAATGCATCAGTGGTTGCCTGCAACACTGGAAACCCGTTTGCATGCGACACTGTCGTTGACCTCAGTGTCACTACACAGGGGACAGTAACAACACATACTGCTAATTGGACAGTAGTGGGTATTGGAATAGCTCTGTTGATCATCGGCGGCGCTGTAGGCACGGTGATGTGGGGAGCAATGTCAGGCCCAAGAAAGCCAACCCCACCTACAGCAGCTCCAGTAGCAAAGCCAACGCAATAAAGCCTCAGACTATTCGGTCGCGCGTGGGTCGTACTCCTTAAAGTGCGACCCTCTTGCATGACTATTCAGCGCTAGATGTATCCAGAGCTCTTCCGGTCTATAGTAGTTGCAATTATCAGCATAGCTTATTGCGTTGTCAGCGCTGTATCCGGAGGAGGCGGGGGACTATTTCTAGTTCCCGCAATGGTAGCCACTTTTTCGATTCCTTACAACGTATTGATAGGATCCGTCTTCGTAGTGTATCTTGTCGCATCGCTAACGGGTCTGATAACCTACGCAAGGAAAGGACTCGTTGACTATAGAATGGGTACTTTGCTGGCCATCCCCACGATTCCCGGCGTTGTAATCGGCACGTTTCTCGAGACTAGCATTTCTGCGTTTGAATTCAAATTCGGATTAGGATTGATAACCATCATACTTTCTTTGGCATTGTACCGTAGCCAGTCAAGTGCTCAAGGAGTCAGCGGGGGAATCAAAGCGCAAGGCGACGATCAAACAAGCAACTCGACGTCACATTCTCAAGACTCACGATTGCGAGTAATCACTGACAATTCAGGCCGCATCTTCACCTATTCACCAAGATTGCTCACGGGACTTTTGGTAAATTTCAGTGCTGGTCTGCTTAGTGGGACTTTTGGAGCAGGGGCTGCGATATTGATAGTTCCAGCCATGATCATGTTTGTGAGGATGCCTGGTCACGTGGCTATCGCATCTTCGAGAATAGTTCTGATTGCTCTAAATGTGGGCGCAGTAGTCACGCACGTATCAATGGGTGCGATTGATTATTTTTACGCACTAGTTCTTTCTGTTGGAGCCGTTATCGGAATTTATCTTGGAGCGAAACTCGTCTTCAAGATGTCTCCATATCTCTTGACAAGGATAATGGCGGCAATCTTTGTTTTGCTGGGCGCCTACTTGATATTCGCTTCACTTTGACGCGCGGGCGCGTTCTTCCTTGAGATGCTCACTAGCTTTGAGTATCTGTTCGGGAAAGATGTATGCGATAGCTTTGGGTCCACATACCTGTGCGCAAATGCCGCAGAACCAGCATTCATCTTGAAACTTTACTTCAGGTTTCCCATTCGAGAAGTATATCAAATCGCCAGGACAGAAGTTGATGCAATTGCGACAGCCCCGTGAAGCTATGCATGTATCTCGATTGATTATCACTCCGTGCTCTGGATTTCCCTTTCCTCGCCAGGCAAGAGCCTGCTCGTATTGTTTTTGTGCATCCGCCACTATCTTGCTTACCATGTTACTACGCCCTAACCTTTGCCAGCGGTCTATTATTGTCGTCCAACTCTCTGACGCTAACCGTTATGTTCGCTGGGTCTTCTCCCTTTTTCAACACCACAATTTTGTGACCCCACTCCTCCACTGGTTTAGGATAGTCACCTCTGGGGGAGATGAGATTGCCGCTCCAGCGTGTTTCCTTTCTCTCCAAGGAGGCCCACGCCACAAGCGTTGCCACGAGGTAGACGTTGTGCGACTCCAGCGCACGGTTCAAATCATGGAAGTTATCGGCCTTGAGTTTGCTAAGAACAGGGCGAAGTTTCTCGAGCTCGAGCATTGCCTTTCTCATCGACGCGTCAGTCCTTTCAAATCCAACATCGTTTGACATTATGTCGCGCACTAGTCGCTCAAACTCTAGATAGTGCATTCCATCCCTTGTTTTGAGCGGAGCGTAAACTCTTGCTTTCTCTTCCTCTATCTCTTTTGCTGGAAGCGGTACCCCAAGGTTCACATTAACTGAATACTTTGCAGCGTTCTTACCAGCGCGAAATCCTTCGACGCCAGCTCGTGAAACCGCCGTACTTCCAGTTCCTTCTCCGGCAGCATACAAACCTCCAACTGTTGTCTTGCAATCCTCATCAATCAGAATCCCGCACTGCACGTGAAATTCTGAGATGCTCACCTCCATCGGCTCCTTAGAAAGATCAATTCCTTTCTGTCTTAGATAGTCGCCGAATGGTCCCTTGTCCACAACCAAAGTCTCAACAAGCGTTTCTTGGTCTTCCTTGCTCAGATGTCTTGCATCCACATAGCAAGGCCCTCTTCCCGCTCTCATCTCATTGTAAATGCCCCAGGTCAGATACGCTCGCTCCGACCTCTCGCCAAGCGGATGGTATCTGGTCATAAACCGCTCGCCCTTTGAGTTGATCAGATAGCAGCCCATGCCAAAGAATGCGTGTGTCCCGGGCGTGCTGTAGCCCGTCGCACACATAGTAAGCGCGAGAAACTCGATATTTGTCATCTCCGCTCCAGCTTTGTAGGCCATGGCTATTCCGTCGCCAGTGTTGTAAGGGCTATGCCAGGAATCAAATGGGTGACCTGATGTACTCCGATAAACTCTGCAGCCTTCACCAGTGGATATCACAACGCTCTTTGTTCTTATGATGTGGAATGATCCGTCGCCAGAGTTCACTCCGACTGCCCCAACAACTCTGTTAGTAGTTTCATCAACCAATATTTTCGTAATCATGAGGCGATTTATGACCGGAATCTTACTGCTCACAACATTGCTTGCTATCAAACGCTTAAAGTTCGTGCCATCAAACTGAACCGTGTAGGGATGACCCTCGCCAAACGCCTCCACTCGGAAATACTTGCCGGTTTTTGGGTTCTTGAACTTCATTCCCATCTTTTCGTATCTTTTCGTCATTTCGGGGAGCTCATAGGCAAACTTTCGAATCAGCTCCTTGTTCTCGCCTGGGATGTCCCTGTTTCCTCCAAGATATGTCCTATAGAACTCCTCAGGAGTGTCCCAATCTTCAGTTCCAAGTATTGCAAGAAAGTGATCTTCGCCGGTGCCTGCATCACCTGATGAGTAAATGTTGTACTTTTCAGCGACGATTACTTGCGCGCCTGCTTCCTTTGCTCCCATGGCAGCGCCGCAGCCGGCCACTCCGCCACCAATAACCAGCACATCGCAGCTATGCTCTTGAACAGTTGGGGTGAAATTCGGGTCCGGTACCGTAAGTATCTTCTCTACCTTCTTCTTTCGACTCTCTTCATCACGAGTATCGCTGATCGCGGTAAGTGATTCAGTGTTTACTCCGTTCTCACTCATTTTCTACGCCCTCAATAGCTCGATAGGGGTGCTTGTAAGTGCTTCGTTGCCTGATTCTGTTATCACGTAACTGCGTCCAACGAACAGACCCAAATTCCCGTCCAAGGTGATTGCATTTGGTTCAAGCATTACCGTCATGCCCGGTTTGAATGTTCTCTCGTAGGCTTCTCCATGTATCCTGTCCAGAGAACACTCTGGTCTTTCACTTGAAACACCTAAACCATGAAGCAGCAGTGGTCGAGACTGGCTATTGTGCTCTCTGTACCACTTGCCCATCTTTGAAAGTTCATCTAGTGTGACTCCTGGTCTCAGAGCCGTCAACAGGTACTCAAAGCCTGGCTTTGCTACCTCGCTCCAGAAACGCTCGACTCTCTCTGATGGTTTTCCAACGGATATGGGAGATCCTATCTGCACTTGCAAACCTCGATATTCTACTGCCAGCTCGTTCAGAATTAGGTCTCCGTCTCTTATCACTCTGGACGAGGGCCTTGGATTCCCGAAAAACTGCTTTGGATCTGACATGGGAGTCGAGCCAATGATGATGAAGTTAAAGTCGGCGTCATTTTTGTGCATGACATAAGCGACTTCAGCTCTTAACTCGTACTCCTTGACTCCAGGTTTAGCATTCGCCCTGATCGCTTCTAGTGCCTCATCGCAAATCCTGCCTGCCTTTCTCATCACGTCGATTTCTTCAGCGCTCTTCTGGCACCAAAGCTCGTGAAAGAGGTCGGGCAATAATACAAGTTCAGCTTGCGGCAGCTTAGCCTTGAGGCCGTTGAACTGATTCACAGGCATGTAATCAGCAAATCGCGGGTCAATCATCGTGAGGCCTATTCTCGCATTAGACAGACCAAGCTGGCTTATACGGTCTGCAATCACTTCGAAGAAACGTCCGCTCTTGGACGACCTGACGTCTTTGGTAGCAACGGCTCGTCTGGTTGCTTCGAGATGCGAGCCTCCCATGGAGTAGATAAGTGTCGGTTCCTGACTAGCATCTGCACTTACGACAAGGTAATTCGAAATACTGTGCCACTCGCGCGTATGATTTGTCAGCCAGCCCATTCCGTAACAAGCGCTCCAGTGATTTGGTCCGCCGCAAACAACAACACAACTAAGGTTGTTTCTCCGCATGTAGTCTCTTAGCAAGGAATACCTTCGCGCGTATTCGCCGGAGGAGAATTTTGGATATATCGCATCCTCGTAGTACGGGCTACCGTCGAAACTTGCAAAATTTTGACTAGAGTCAAGTTGAGATTTGACAGAATTGAATGAGGCCATTTCGCTGGAGTACTACGGCACGTAGTCTCTTGTAAATTTAATCGTCAAGACACTGGTATCTATTTTTAGTGGCTTGAACGCCCGGACCCATGTAATGAGACTCGAAGGTAAGGTTGCGCTAGTTACCGGAGCTAGCAGAGGCATAGGGAAGGAAATTGCTAGAAAGTTCTCTATGGAGGGTGCGAAGATTGCAATAAACTACAATGAGTCAGAGATAGAAGCAATAAAGTTAGAAAAGGAAATCCACTCATTTGGAAGGAAAGCAATTATCGCAAAGGCGAACATGGCAAGTTCGTCTGAAATAAAATCTATGGTTGCTCAGGTCGTGAAAGAATTCGGTAACATTGACATTTTGGTAAACAACGCCGGTCTGTTGATAACAAAGGACTTTTTCGATACAACAGAGGAGGACTGGGATTCTGTTATAGACACAAACCTCAGGGGACCTTATCTTTGTACTCGGGAGGTTGCGCCATTGATGTTGAAGAGAGATGGTAAGAGCAAAATAGTAAACATCTCCTCAATTTCAGGGTTGACTGGCCAGGTTAGCGCACTAAACTTTGTGCACTATGTTGCGTCGAAAGCTGGGATGATTGGACTGACGCGCGCTCTAGCTGTAAGGCTTGCGCCAAAGATAAATGTCAACGCGATTGCGCCGGGGGTGGTCGAAACCGAATTAACATCATTCTTTACTCCTGAAAAGAGGGCAAAACTGTTGGAAGAGACACCGCTCAAAAGGTTCGGACTGCCTAAAGACATTGCTGACGCTGCTTTGTTCTTGGCTTCAGATGAGTCGGACTGGATAACTGGTGAAGTGCTTACCGTATCTGGTGGGAGAGGCATGAGATAAAATTGAATCATAAATTGAGCGAAACAGCTGTAAAGGCAAGATTTTTCTCGCAAACAGCACCGGTTGCATCAGGTTCAGCATTTAAAGTGTGGAAGTACACGACGGAAGACCTTGGTCAGATACCAAAATTTGATTGTGGTGTCTTTTCACTTTCTCCAGATAGCCAATCCAATTTGCTCGTCGGTCTTGATCTAGCCACAGAAAGAAAGTTGGAACGCCTGTTTGTCGTGGCTAGAGGATCTGCAATTTGTAAGCAGGGAGAAATGAAGATTGAACTAGAAAAGTCTGATTGCGTCTATCTGCCTCCGGGCGCTGACTGCACAGTCGAAAATATAGGTGACAATGAGCTTGTCCTCGGATGGACGAGTTCTTTCTTAGCCCATGATCCTCAACGTGAATCGGTTCAAATGATCAAGACGTTGAGAGAAGTAACTCCGGTTACACTGACCATCAAGGGGCTCGAGCGAGAAATTTACCGAATAAAGCAGACCAAAGGGTTTCACTTTGCCGTTTTCAGAAGAGGAGCCCACACATACTCTCCGCTTCATACACACGATCCGCCTTATTTTGAAGAAGCATTTATCGTGCTCGGGGGTAAGCTCTGGGTGACTGGACTAGACGGCCAGACAAACGGATTGAGCGATTTCGATTTCGCCTACGTACCTCCATACGGCGGTAACCTGAACGAAAACAAGAGTGGAGCGGATGTCACATATGCATGGATTGGAGCCCCTGCAGTCAACATGAAGGAGATTCCTGTAGAGAAACAATATTCGAAATACGAAGACAAAATGTCCCTTGACAAACCCAACTATTAGCTAATAAGGAAAAATTTCTCGGGAAAAGGCAGAACTCCATTGAAAAGAGAACCAGCCGCTAGAAAGAATCTTCGCCTTCTGGGTCATGACGAGCTTAACGGATTTGGTAATGGCGGGCAAATTGTTGTGAAACAGTTTGGCAGGAAGAAATTCGCTTTTGTCGGCCACATGAAGGGCAAGGCCTTCACGATTCTGGATGTCCGCGATCCATCCAAACCAGAAGTCGTATACCAGAAAGAAGCTTACCCTGGAACTCTGAGCCACAAAGTAAGGGTCTACAAAGATAGGTATCTATTTCTGAACTGTGAACGAGCAAGAGAAGGAGACGTTTCGACTTTTGATTCGGGCTTTCGAGTTTTCGACCTAAAAGATATCAATGAACCCAAGGAAGTTTCTTATGCTAAGGTCGATGGAAGGGGTGTTCACAGGTTCTGGGTCGATGAAGAAAGAGACTGGGCCCTTCTTCCATCGTTTGTGGATGGTTTCGACGGGAGGATACTCTTAATCTATGATGTCAAGGACCTGACCAATCCGAAAGAGATCGCACGTTGGTGGTATCCAGGCCAAAAAACCTCTGATCCGGAAGAAAAAACAAGGGCATTTTGGTTATCCAAAGGAAAAACCTACAGGGCACACGGTCCTCCGGTAATAGTTGGTAACCGCCTCTACGTTGGTTACTGGGATGCGGGGGCGCTCATACTGGATTGCTCCGACATTACCCAAATGCCAATAGTATCTCAGAGAAACCTCTCTCCACCATACGGCGGAAACACGCATACAGTACTTCCAGTCACGAGGGAAATCAAAGGAAGAAAGTGGGTTATTGTAACGGATGAATCAATGGCAGAGTACTGCAAAGAGGAGAAAAAGTTGCTATGGATCATGGACGCAACTGAGGAGTCAAACCTTGTTCCCGTCGCGACCTACAGCGTCCCTGACAACGGATTCTGCAAACAGGGCGGCAAATTCGGAGCTCACAATATACATGAGGACATGACCCTTCCAAATGATGAGATACATGCATCTTGGTTCAACGCAGGAGTGAGGGTGATTGATATTTCAAATCCTTACACGCCAAGGGAAATCGCCTATTACATTCCTCCATTTGACAAGAAAAAACAGAACGTGATCCAGACAAACGATCTCTTCGTAGACGATCATGGGCTGATCTATTCGATAGACCGCATTCACGCCGGAGTGCATGTTCTCGAAAGAACTGATCAATAGACGTGCTACAAAATGGTATCAAGGAAGTTTCCTAGATTTTCCAAGAATGAGTATTTGCAGCGAAACAACAAACTCAAGGCCATGCTCGAAGATGAATCTGCAAACGCAGTGATAATCTTTGGCTCTTCAGGGAATACCTCGAACCTGCATTACTGGACTCATTATCTCCCCAGATCTTCCTCTTATTTCGTCAGCAGTTCAGATCTCTCAAACAACAAACTGCTAATCGGGACGTACAATCACATTCCGACGGCAAGGGAGATGAGCATCGTAGATGACATTGACTGGGCAACACACTCTCCTGCTGAGACTGTGGTTGAGACAGCTAGGAAAATCTTGGGCGACGGGAAAAGAGTCGCCCTCATAGGCAAGGGATTTCCATATGATGTTGCATCCTCGCTTGTGTCAAAACTAGGAGTCGAACTCATAAATCTCACGAGCAAGGCAAATCAAATTAGAGCGGTAAAGTCGGAGGAAGAGATTCGCTGGCTAGTGAAGGCAGCTGAACTAACAGATTCTGCCATGTCAGCCCTGGCGACGAAATTGGTATCGGGCATGACGGAGCACGAAATGGCTGACATTGTAGAACATTCCTACCTGCCAAATGGTGGAACTACACGCATTCACTACATGGGTTCCACTTCAATGGCAAGGCCTGAGATTTACGTCCCATCACAGTACCAGACGTCAAGAGTTCTGAAGAAGGGCGATATTGTAATCACAGAGTTAAGTGCAGAGTATGAAGGGTACGCCGGGCAGATTCACCGACCAATATCGATAGGCGCAAAACCCACAAGCAACTATTCTAAACTCTATGATGTAGCATTTGATGCCTACGAAAATGTCCTGTCCAGATTGAGAGACGGCGCTACCTCGGAAGAGCTTGTTCAAGCCGCTGATGATGTCATTATTGAAAAGGGATACACAGTCTGCGACAGCTTGGTGCATGGATTCGGGACCGAGCTTGCCTATCCTGAACTGGGCACATCAAACGCAGTTTACGCGAATCCTCACTACGAGTACAAAGAAAACATGGCCGTGGTGGTCCAGCCGAACCCGATAACAATAGACAAGAAGTATGGCCTGCAGCTAGGAAATCTGTGCCTTGTAGGAAAAAACAAAAGTAAGTCATTGCAAAAATTCCCTATCAAGTTCTTGCAGACTCGCCGGTGACGCCCAAGAAAAAGAAACCAAACCTTAAAAGTTACAGAGCGAAGAGAGGCGTGAAGCTTCAATTGAGTTCTTCAAAGAAATTGTATGATCTTACACAAGAGTGGGGGGCTGGAATACCTCCTTGGCCGTACTTCCCTGATTCCGTTGTGAGCAGTTTTCACCGATTTCCGAGGGATACTCTGCATAGCATGAGAGTTGATACAGCGATGCATGTGGGAACCCACGTCGACGCACCGCTTCACTTTAACCCCGAAGGCTGGGACAGCGCCGAGATTCCTCTTGATGTTCTATTCCACGAGGGTATCGTGGTTGACCTAGAAAAGGAGCTGGATGATTTTGACATTATCACCCCAAAGATGGTAGAGGACAAGGTCGACGTAAAGGACGGCGATGTTCTGATCTTGCACACTGGGTGGCACAAATATCACTGGATGGCGCAAAACAAGAATGAGGATAAGTACTTTACAAGACACCCTGCGCCGCACGTCGAATTTGCAAAGTGGGTGATAAAGAAAAAGCTTCGCTGGCTAGGTGCAGACACTCCTGCCTTGGATCACCCGCTAAATACCGCAATAAGGAAGATGCGGCCAGAACTTGCAGACGAGTTTGCGAGAAAGCAGGGCCAGAGCCTGGACACGCTTCTGCCCATGAACCAGTTTCTCCAAGTCCACAGGATGACTGCAAAGGAGAACATCCTTCTTGTCGAGAACATTGCTGGTGAAATAGACCAGGTGTTGGGACGCAGGATGAAGTTCGGGGCGTTTCCCTGGAGGTTCATTCGCGGCGAAGCTAGCATCTGCAGGGTTGTGGCCTTTGAAGGCTTTTGAGTCTCCTAGGTAAAACTCGGCACGATGTTTTTTGCAAAAGAGCGCATCATTTGCGAAAACTTGTCAACTGGAAAGAACATAACAGCCAAATATTCACATCCTATGTCGCTGTATTTCTGGATCAATTCTGCGGCCTTGTCTGTTGTCCCGATAGCAGGCAGAGCAAGCGAAGCAGAAGGCTCTACAAAGTAACCCATGAGTCCTAGCGTAATCGGACTCTTTCTTCCAGCGGCCTTTGCCTCCTGCTTGATCTTGGGAACTGCTTCAGCATAATGTTCTACGGTAGCGCCAACCGCCCGTCCTGGAAACCAGCCGTCAGCTAGTTCGCCAGTCAACTTTAGCATCCTGTCATGGATTGCACCTAGCCATATCGGGGGCCCTCCCTTCTGCACGGGTTTTGGTTCGCATACTACGTTTGTTGCCTTGTAGAATCTCCCGTCATAGTTAACGACGCTTTCGGTCCATAACTTCTTTACGAGTTCTATTCCTTCCTTGGTCCTGTCGACCCTTTCTCCTGCCGGATACCACTGGCCGTAGGCTTCAAACTCTGGCTGGTCCCAACCAGCGCCGACTCCCAAGATCACTCTGCCTTCAGATAAGACGTCAACGGAAGAAACCATCTTTGCGAGAATCTCCGGTTTGCGCAGTGGCATCGGAGTGACCGCAGTCCCAAGCTTGATTGTTTTCGTCTTCGCCGCTAGGTAAGATAGAAGTGTCCATGCTTCTATGGTCGCGTTCTGCGAGACCTTGATATCCTTGGGGGCGTGAGGCCTCAGAAAGTGGTCGGTCACAAAGAACGAGTCAAAGCCCAATCCCTCGGCTTCTAGAGCGAGGTCTTCATAGATCTTTGGCTTGTATGAGAATGGTTCCCAGTTATAGGTACAGATGCCAAATTTCAAAGCATTTGTATGATCTTTCAAAATTCCTAATATGGCTATTGATGTTTCTAGCCACAAAGAAATGAAATTAATTTTAATCTCGAAAATGTCAACATGGCAGAGGAAAAATTCTTGCGCGCGGTCGTTTATCCCAGACCGAATGAGATCAAGGTCACCACCGAAGCAGAGGTCAGAAAGCCAGTCGCAGGAGAAGCGATCGTTAGGATAAAATCATCTACTTTGTGCGCCACTGACTTCAAAATCCTTGCTGGTAAATTCCCCGGAATAAAGTTTCCTCATATACCGGGGCACGAATGGAGCGGTGAAGTAGTTGAGACTGGACCCGGAGTGACGGAGCTCAAAGTGGGAGATAGAGTTGGTGAAGAACCACACGTTGGATGTGGCAGATGCCCCAGGTGCCTAGAAGGTCTGTACACGCTGTGCTTTAACTACGGAAAGATAGAAACTGGTCATCAGCATATCGGATTCACGGTAAACGGCGGCCTTGCAGATTACTGTACGTGCTCCGTTAGGGCACTACACAAGCTGCCGGAAAGTGTAAGCTATGATGAAGGAGCCTTCACAGAGTCTGTCGGAGTTGCGCTCTATGCCATTGAAAGAGCGAAAATCAATCCCGGAGACAAGATCGCAATTTTTGGGCCCGGGGCAATCGGATTGATTGCGGTTCAGATTGCAAGGAATGCAAAGGGCGCTTCAAAGATACTGCTTTTGGGAACTAGAGACGATCGACTGGAACTTGGAAAAAGACTGGGAGCTGATTCAGCACTGAACGTTAAATCAGCTTCAACCCAGGATGAGGTTGTGAGCAAGGCAAGAGAGTCTCTCGGCGAGGAAAAGACGCTGGGGTTTGACGTGGTTGCTGAATTTGCCGGTACCGAGGACGCGTCTCGCCAAGCGATCCAGCTAGCGAGAAGAGGCGGCAGGGTGGTTCTCGCGGGTTCGACTTCGCCAGGGCGGATGTTGAGCGTGGATTTGAGCACTGTGGTGCGGGGCCAATTGGATGTGTACGGCTCGCTTGCCGATCCTTACGGTATCTGTAGAAGAGGTATAGACTTGATGGCTAGAGGTCTGGTCGACGTGAAGCCGTTGATGAGCGGAGCCTATCAGCTGGAAGAGTTTGAGAAAGCTCTCAAGGATTTTGAACAACGCGCCGGCGGTGCGTACCGCGTGATGATACATCCGTGAGACTAATGGTTAGGGTGGGTCAATAAATTGGAGCCTATCGATATTACCGAATTCGTCAGGGCAACAGACGAAGACGTCAGCAAGATTGGTGAAGAGTCAGAGCTTCTGCGCTC
>DAHVAI010000176.1 GCA_027314685.1 Nitrososphaerota archaeon
CTGTTGTCTCGTTGACTTTGCCAAGCAATGCATTGATCGGGATGCCTCAGCTCTATAAGCAGGTCTGGGATCAGTTCCAGAATCCTCTGACGCTACTCGGAATATATCTTGCTAGTCTTTGCGAGATTCTTGTTTTGTCAAAGGCCATTCCTGCCTTGCGATACAAGATAAGATCGTTGAGAACCAAGTGAAAGAATTCAAAGATTCTACAAACGAGAGCCTCAGCCGCTGGAAAACAAGTTCACGCGCGTTAATTTTTCAGAGGAATTTCAAACCAACATATTCGAAGATAGTCAACTCGGTGATCGGATTCCCTTCCACTTCGCTTTCGTCATCTCTGAACCTTGATAGTTCCTATTGCACGGGGGCAGCGAAAACCCTCGAGTAAGAATTTCTTACTGCTAACTAGACTGACATGAGTTTAATTCGTTGTAGAAGACTTTGGCTTTTCAAGTCCTTTTGGGCTCCAAGACTTGTATTCTGTTCTGAAACCGAGTACCATGAAGAGCCCACCAATCGCAGACAGACTATCACCAAGGACTTTGAGGACAGCCCCTTCTCGTAGCAGAGTGATGGAAGAGGAACTACCCAAACCTGTAATCAACTGACCAAACACAAGGAAGGGGACAGCTATGCAAACATATCTCCACCCCCTGCTCAACACACCGCCTTTGAAACTTCTCAATATCTTTACGGAGTAAAAGCCCATCAGTATCCATACTGCTATTGTGCCGAAGACTAGAAGAGAACCAGCTACTATCGCTAAAATAATGTCTGTCATTCTTGGTTAGACCTCACAATTTTTCTTGCCTCAATAATCGCTCTTGTAGAACTATCAGAGATAACCACGTTTTCTAGGTGGAATCTGTCAATGATAGATGCGACAATTGCTGCTTCAACGTTGAATGCTCTCTCTCCAAAGAAACACCGTAAGCTCTCGCGAAAAACTTCTGGTTTTGCCAAAATCTCTTTTCGCTCCAAATTGTTCAAAGTCTTGAGTCTGAAGTAGACTACATTTTTTACCGTAGTCCCAAAGACATCTAAACCAGCATCAATGGATTGAAGGATTGTTTCTTCTGAACCGCTGACTTGATTTGGCATTCGCTCAGATGGAGAAATCAAGTTGTGCGAGTTATTTATGTCGTATGGAATACTTGATCAACTTTAGATTGAATTTTTGCTATTCTTTTGGTGTAGTATCTCCAGTCGGCTAGCAACGGTCTACCAGAATGGATTAGTGCTAGTTTGTCGATGACCAAAGTTACGAGGTTGCATACACCCAGATC
>DAHVAI010000178.1 GCA_027314685.1 Nitrososphaerota archaeon
TCTTCTTGCTAGATTCGACCAGTTCATCGTCGATACTCGCAATTTCGAAGTTTCGCATCTCAGAATCCGTCATTTGAATTACTGCGGAAATCGTTGTGTTAAAACGATTTTGTCTTCGCAGTTCTCTAGCCAAAATGAGGAAATGCTGAAGCAGACTCTTAAATGATTAGGGCAGAATAATTGAATGTACAAAATCTTATCGCATCAAGCGCTCTGATAATAATGTTACAACTATACCGGGTCTGGCGCATTCCTCCTTGGAACCTTTAAATTACCTCTCAATAGTGGTAATTATATGAGAATCGCAATTGGGTTCAATGCAGACCTTCCAATTCGTGAAATGGTAGAATATGCATCTCTTGTTGATGTTTCAGAATTTGATAGCTTCTGGATACATGAGCATTCTTTCGGCCGTGATTCTGTATCATTTCTTGGTGCGGCAGCTCAAGCGACCAGAAAAGTCAAGCTAGGGGTTGCATGCATAACACCATTCGCAAGACATCCCGTGACCATAGCGGCGACCACCTGCACGTTGCAGGAGTCGAGTAGTGGACGGTTGTTGGTGGGAATAGGCACTGGTTTTCCAATGCGGCTAGATTTGATGGGAATAAAGCACGAGAAACCAATTGGCGCGATAAAGGACGCGATAGAAATCTGCAGACAAATGTGGACAGGTAATGTAGTCAGTTATACCGGTTCGGTCTTTTCTGTGAAGAACGTAAAGTCTCTCACAGGAGCATGCCCACGGATACCGATTTACATAGCCGGGTGGAAGCCACAAATGCTAGAACTCGCCGGAAGGCTTTCTGATGGATATGTTGCCAAAGGCGGAGAGTCGATAGAGTCGACAAGGCAGATTGTCTCTTCGATCAAGACTTCTGCTGAGAGCGTGGGACGTCAAATCTCCGAAATCGATGTGGCTGCCTACTTGCTCTCTTTGACAGATTCCTCCAAGCAGAAAGCACTAGATCGCGCAAGGAAGGATCCATTTGTCACGTATATGTTGTCAGTTCAAGATGATTACCTTTACGAAGGAACTGGTATCGATCCATCCAAGAAAAAGCCAATAGCTGAGAATTATTTCAAAGGTAATATTGCAGCTGCTTCCTCATTCGTGTCCGATGATATGCTGGAAGCATTTACCCTCGTAGGTACCGAAGTCGACGTAATCGAAAGGGTATTTGATTACAAGAAAGCAGGAGTGGCGCTGCCAATTTTACAACCTATTTCAATGCGAAAAAACGACATCGCGGGTATAATTGCAGCGGGGAAAAACCTCATAAGCCAACGCAAATAAAAAAGTTAACTGTTCCGTGCACGAATCATTTTTTCCAAGAAGAATTCCCCTGCCCTGTATGAAGTTCTTACGAGAGGGCCGGCGGCAACGAACAGAAATCCCATGGACTCGCCAATTTCTTTGAGCTCGTCAAATGTCTGTGGACTGATAAACTCCAGAACTGGCAGATGCCAAGCCGTTGGCCTTAGATATTGCCCTAGCGTTAGGATATCGACGCCAGTCTCCCTCAGATCCCTCATTGCATCGAAGATCTCTTCTTTTGTCTCACCCAGTCCAAGCATCAGAGAGGATTTTGTATAAATTCTGGGATTGTATCGTTTGACTGTCCTCAAAACCTCAAGCGATTGTTCGTACCCAGCTCTAGGGTCTCTCACAGTAGCTTGTAGTCTCCTAACGGTTTCAAGATTATGCGAGAAGACGTCCGGGTCTGCATCTACAATTTTCTTGATTGCTTCCACGTCTCCCTGAAAATCAGGAGTCAGCACTTCAATGAGCAGTCCGGGATTGCGCTTCTTTGTCTCTACTATAGTGCTAGCAATGTGAGCTGCGCCACCATCTTCCAAGTCGTCACGGTCAACAGAAGTCAAGACAACATACGAAAGCCCCAGTCTCTCAAGAGCTATCGCAATCTTAGTTGGTTCAAGGGTATCCAGAAGCTTTTTTGGGTTTCCGCTCTCGACGGCGCAGAAACGGCAGCCTCTAGAGCACCGATCGCCCATAAGCATGAACGTGACAGTCCCGCCACCCCAACATTCTGCGATATTCGGACACTTGGCCTCTTCACAAACAGTGTGGAGTCCCATTTCCGTTGAAAGAAGCATGAGTCTCTTGTAATTGTCACCTGAAGGTGACTTTGTCTTCAACCAAGCCGGTTTCGGTGTTACGGAGGACTGCATTAGTACTCTGATTAGAGAATTGCTACCATATATATCCAAATTGGCGCTCATGCCTTTGACGACTAGCAAGCTTGATTATTGTCGTGAGAGCGATATTATCAATCAAAGGTAGTTTTTGTTGGGACGGATCAAGATCAAGGTCGAACCCCCTGGCCCGGAAGCGACCAAAGTCGTAAACGAAACAAAGAGAGTCCTATCTCCATCCATTTCACGGAATTACCCTCTTGTTATAGAATCTGCTCACGACTGCATAGTCAAAGACGTTGATGGAAACGAGTTCATCGATTTCAACGCCGGAATTGCAACGTTGAACGTTGGTTCGACTAATGATTCTGTCATCAAAGCCGCCTCCGAGCAATTGAAGAAATTCACTCATTACTCTTACACTGACTTTTACTACGAAAACATAAACAAGCTTGCAGAGAAAATTGCTAGCATATATCCAGGCGCAAAGAAAAAGCGCCAAGTCTTTTATGGCAACTCCGGGGCAGAGGCCAACGAAGCCGCCCTAAAACTATCCAGGTATGCAACAGGTCGCCAGCGAATAATCGCTTACAGAAGCTCTTTTCATGGCAGAACCATGGGTACCGTCTCACTCACCGCAAGTAAGCCTGTGCAGGTGAAGGGCTTTTCTCCGCTGCTTCCTGGCGTAGAGCATGTGCCGTACCCGTATTGTTATCGCTGTCCTCTCAAGCAGCATTATCCTGATTGTGGTTTCGCCTGTATTGACTATATCCAGAGTGAATACTTTGAGAAGTATGTTCCCCCAGAGGAAGTGGCTGCGTTCTTCATCGAGGCCATACAGGGAGAAGGAGGATACGTCGTTCCGCCCGATGGCTATTTTGAAGAGCTGTTCAGGCGTTTCAAGAAATACGGGATCGTTTTTGTCGCCGACGAGGTTCAGTCAGGAATGGCACGTACTGGCAAGTGGTTTGCGATAGAACATTGGGGCGTAGTGCCTGATGTCATAACGATGGCGAAAGCTCTTGGCGGAGGGCTTCCGATAGGAGCCTGCGTGTCCGATGCGCGCTTGATGACATGGGAACCGGGTTCTCACGCTAGCACTTTCGGTGGTAATCCAGTTTCCGCGGCTGCCGGACTAGCGGTAATCGACTATATTGAGAGAAACCGTCTTTTGGAAAACGCGAGAAAGCAGGGTTCCTACATGTTGAAAGTATTCAACGAGTGGAAGGAAAAGTATGATATCATCGGAGACGTAAGGGGCAAGGGTCTGATGATTGGCATTGAGATAGTAAAAGACAAGAAATCAAGGGCATTCGCACCCGAGATGGCAAACGCAATAGTCTCAAAGACTTGGCGGAGAGGAGTCCTCCTCATCATGGCAGGCAAATCCACCATCCGCATATGCCCGCCGCTGACTATTACAAGAGACCTTGTGGATGAAGCGCTCGAAGTCCTTGAAGAATCCGTATCCGAAGTAAATTCGCGCAAAAAGTAACCTAGCGCTTTCGCGCGACAAAGTATAGAGTTGGCGACTCTTTGTAGTACTCCTTCAAACCTGAGGAGAGCACGCTTTCCAGATGGAATCCTGACTCATCAAGCATTCTGGCAATTTGGTCTTTCGAGAAGAAACGCAGCTTCATTCTGTCGATGGTCAAATCTGCTCCCGTCGCTGTTTCGTGTAAATAATACGACTTCCAGTCAATCAAATCGCTGGCGAGCTTTTCGCTGTGGTTTATCCTAGTAATCCTACCGTCGCCGACAGTGAAGGACGAATCAATGAAGGGGCTTCCGAGCAAATCTTCCTTTATTCCTTGCGAATTTTCCGTGTCAAAAACAAAAACTCCACCTGGCTTCAAGATTGACAGGACGTTCGCAAACAATCTTCTCGTAAGAAAGGAGTCTAGCCCAGCGATACTCCAGTACATGCAGATTACGGAATCAAACGAGTTTATCCTAAACGGTGATTCAAGAAAGTCTGATCCAACGATGTCTGCCTTTTCACCAATTTTCTTGCAAGCAATGTAGAGCATCTCCTTGCTGGCGTCAGTTGCAATAAACTCGCAACTCGGCAGGAGCGATGTAAGTCTTGAAATATGACTTGCCGATCCGCAGGAGATATCGAGGATTGTATTCACATTTGACTTTTCGAATATCTTGGAGAGCCACCTTGCCTCCAGGTCATAGTCTCGGTATTGACTTTCGAGCTTGTCGTAGTACTTAGCTAGCGAGGTGTAGAGTCTTGGAAATTCGAACTTCAAGATTGCTCACAAAGTAATCTTTTGGAAACTCGTCGGAATGCCCTGTTGACACAGTCCTAATCAACATTGATTTTCTGGGGGATTCGTTTCGTTTGGGATTGCGGAGATTTAGCCTCCATGCTAGTATTATCGGTCTACAATGATGGTATTAGTTCGAACAATATGGTATCTCGTATGTAGCGAACATCATGCATGGCTTTCACATACCCAATTAACCTGACTCGCACGCTAAATTCCAAAAAAGGGGATGCAATTTTATCGCAGCCTACAAATGATGATTTCGAAATTGCCATTGAAAACATTGGATAAGCCTTGTTAGAGCCCAGAAGCGTTTGCTAATTCTATTCGTTCAGGTTTTTCTATCCTGAAGGTAGTTATTCGTCTGTCTTTTTGTCTTTCTTGTCCACGTAGTCAGTCATTATCTTCTGCTTGTCTTTTTCTCGCCGGCCGTTCTTTTCCCTGGAGCCGTTGTTCGAGAAGGAGAGCGAGTCATAAAGTCTTGAAGCTCTAGTCTTAAGAATGTCAGTAGGGCCAATCGTGGTCTCCAGCTGAGCTAGCATCTCGGCAAGTGAGTCCCGATTTGTTTCGAGTTGCAGCTGGTATTCTTCATTAGTAACATTGCCTTCTCTTCGCATCTTCTGGAGCGAATCAATTGCAGACGCCACCTTGGCCAGGCGAGCCGTAAACTCCTCCTCCTGTTTCTTTTCTTCCTCTGGGAAAGTTCTCTTTGTATACGAAGACAGGAATGCTCCTTGCGCTATGATTGATGTAAATGCGACTCCCAGCACCAATGTCGAAATCGTGTCCGAATTCGTCTCAGAGATCACAGGATAAGAGAACACAGCGGCTGATAACGCGATTGAAAGTGCCCCTCTCATGCCGCCTATCATAGCGACGTTTCGCCATTTCATCGGGAAACTACTCTCGACCCGCTTTCCTATCTTATCAAAGATTGTAAGAATTGGATAAACAGTAGCAGCTCTTGCTGCGATCACAACAAGATAGGCAATCACAATAAGCTCGAGCGACTGCGAGATCTTGAGCAAATCAGTTCGAAGCCCGATAAAGAGGAAGGCCACGGAGTTCCCTATGAAGGCAGCGATCTCCCAAAAAATTCTTACCGCCTCTCGATTTGAAGGGGTTATTGCAGTCTTAATTGTATAATTACCAAAGTAAAGTCCCGCCACAGAGACCGCGATTAAACCAGAAAAACCTAGAGCGGTTGCCGTAACGTAGGATCCGTACACGACGACAATGGTCAGGATTATCTCAGTCAACCTGTCCGTAACGACGCTAACTATGAGCTCTGCTACAAAACCGATTCCAAAACCAACTGCAACCCCGCCACCAAAGAGAAGCAAGAAAGTCAGTGCTGCTGTGAAAAGTGGAAGGCGGGACGCCGTGATCGAAGTCACAATTATTGTGAAAATTATGATGCCAGTTGCATCGTTGAAGGCGGCTTCGGTCTCCAAAAGAGTCGCTAGTTTAGAAGGAACCTTGATTCTTCGGAAAATCTCCAAGACCGTCGCAGTGTCTGTAGGAGAGACTATCGCTGCGAACAGAAAGGAAACGAACAGACCCAACGGAGTGACAAGCCAGATTATGACTCCGACGACTAGAGTCGCTATCGCAACCCCTATTGTTGCAAGTACAAATGCAGGTTGGAGTATTAATCTAAGATCGCTGGATTTTATGTGAATCATAGCTTGGAAGATCAGAGGTGGAACTATCAAGCCGATGAATAACTGCCCCCCTTGCGAAGATCCTATGGTAAGCGTGTAGTCCTTGATTTGTGACAGTGCAGTACCGATAAGGCTAGAACTAAGTAGAAAGCTGTTAGATAACAAAAAGACGAGCCCGATTCCAATGAATACAAGCACAATTGTGTATGGAAGCTTCGACTTGATCGAAATCAGCGAGGCAACTAGCAGGATTGCCAGAAACCCAGTGATTAGAAGTTCGATCGAAACCAAGATGTTACAGAAAGGCCAATTTGAATCATTCCTATAAAATCTGATCGTTGTTTTGAGAGCCCTAGTACAGAAATATTCAATACCCAGCAGTTTCGTTCAGTTTAAGTCAGAAATCGTTATTTTGAGGCTTCGACACGTTCTGAATGCTTTGAGCGAAACAGAACCGGGTCAGAAAGACGATGTTCTGAACAGATTGATTTTGGACGTAAAGGCGCTGGTCCTACTATCCGAAAATGATGACGCCCTGCTAAAGGCTGCTCAGGAAGGCGTGATCAATTCGCATGACGAACAGGTCGTGAAATTCATGTCGATGATTCAGCCCGCAAAGAAAATCGAGCACAGAAGGGAGAAATTCATAACCGCTTTGGGACAATTGATTCTAGCTTCATTTCTTACGATTCTGGGGCTATCGTTGCTAGCACCCTCGCTCATGGGCCTACAATCTCCGGAGCAACTTAGATCGTACTTTACCGAAGTTGTGAATGGCATCTCAGCCAGCTCACTTTCAAATCCTCTGATTCCGGGTTTGGACTTTATTTTTGCGCTGCTGTTGCTTCTGGGTTCGTTCTATCTATTGAGGTATGCCGCATCAGACTTGAAGGCTGCTAATCTATCCTAGATCCGGTAGGACAAGCATTGCCGACATATGCTAACGTCACTGCCGCTGTAGCAGTGAAGCTTGTTTCAGCGATAGTGAGCGGTCCCTCATTTCTTAGGGTGGTGGTGGGCAGCAGAAGTTTCAGGTATTTTTCAGCAGATTTTCGATAGCAGTTGGCAACATCGCGGTTTCTGCGTACTCCGCGATAGTCTTTGTTTTGTTTGATTTTGAGGTCCTACTTGAAAGCGCCCGATACATCAGCATTGCCATGATCTCAAGTGTCGTTGCAGCGTCTGCCATAAACATCTTGTAAGCTCTTGCGGCATATGCTGCGCACCACGATCCTGCAGCTCTTGAAGCAACCGAGATTGCTGTGCTTTACCTTGCTCGAGTGAAGGTAGGGTTGAGGATGGAGCTCTTGATGTCTGTCGCTTTCCTACTTGCAATGTTCACCACCTTTGTACCTTCTTTCCTTGCCGCTACGAGGCACATCTCGAGTCTTGCTGAAGACGGATTCATGCCCCAAGCGCTATCGAAAGCATCATGGGTTTTCGTGCTGGTCTCGATTGGCATACTGTCCGTTGCCGGTCAAAATTTCCTGATCACCATCACTGATTTCATGGCCCTAGTCAGCCTTGGAATGATCGTTCTGTCCGCTGTTTGGCTCGTAAAGGGACACGTCTTCAGATCGAGTCGCACGAATCTTATGCCAGTCGCAGTTGGGGCAGCATGTTTTGTCGCTGCG
>DAHVAI010000329.1 GCA_027314685.1 Nitrososphaerota archaeon
GTGCTTCTGGATTAATGTGCTTGTGAAGCAACTGGTCGAGTTGCGTTGGTTCAACTCGCATTATAGACTCCTCTTCTGAAATCAATCCTTCATTTACGAGGTCAAGTGCAATCTTAATGGCAGCCTGAGCAGTTCTCTTGCCAGTTCGTGTCTGGAGCATCCAGAGCTTTCCATTTTCCACTGTAAACTCAAAGTCCTGCATGTCTCTGTAGTGCTTCTCGAGAAGTGTGGCAATTGCTATAATTTGCTTGTGAATTTCAGGCTCCTTTTCCTGTATTTCCTCCACAGAAAGTGGTGTTCTCGAACCAGAAACGACATCCTCGCCCTGTGCGTTCACGAGGTACTCTGCGTACAGATTCTTTTCACCGGTGCTTGGATTCCTTGTAAACCCAACCCCGGACCCGGAGTTATCACCTGTATTGCCGAAGATCATTGCAACTATGTTCACGGCTGTTCCCATGTTGTCATCGATTTTGTAGTATCGTCTGTACTCTATAGCTCTCTTTCCGTTCCAAGATTGCAGAACTGCCTCGATAGCTCGCTTTAGCTGAATTTCCGGATTTGAAGGAAATTCTTTGCCCGTCCTCTGTTCGAAGAGCCGCTTGAATGCACTCACTAGATCTGCGAGGTCTTCAGCAGAGAGATCCACATCATTTTTCACACCTTTTGCATCCTTTTTCTTCTGGATTAGATCTTCAAACTCTTTGCCTTCGATATGTTCAACGATCTTCCCATACATCTGGACGAATCTGCGATAGGCATCGTAAGCGAATCGTTTGTTGCCAGTTGAATTGATTAGGTATTGAAGGACTTCGTCATTCAGACCTAGATTGAGGACTGTGTCCATCATACCAGGCATAGACATGGGTGCACCAGATCTCACAGAGACAAGCAGAGATTTCCCAAACTTCTTGCCTGCCTTTTCCTCAACTATTCTGAGCTTAGCCATCACAGACGGCATCAGGTCTTCTGGAAACTTTTGACCATTTTCGTAGTAATTTGTGCAAACCTTCGTTGATATCACAATTCCTGGAGGTACAGGTAGGCCCGCGTGATTCATTTCTACCAACCCGTGGCCCTTGCCACCTAAGATGTCCTTGCCTAGACCATAAGCTTCCTCGAGAAGATACACGTTCTTAGATGAAGTTGCTTGTGTGCTCATATCGATCTTCTGCTCATCAATTGCCCCTTGGGTGCTTAAGTATCTTTTTGTAAAAAGAACTAGTATCTTCTAGTTTGGATTTGCGAGCCACGATAACTCGTGCAGTAATGGCGCAAAGTGTTCAAAATTCGCGTTCAATGACCAATTTTAATAGCCAAAGATAACCTAATTGGCCATGACATACAAAGTTCTAAGCACGAAGGCGCTTCATGCCGGACAAGAAGAACCGGATCCAGCGACAGGAGCAAGATCCGTTCCAATTTACCAGACTACGTCGTTCGTTTTCAAGAGTACGGAACACGCCGCGAATCTCTTTGCCCTAAAAGAGTTTGGGAACATATACACTAGGATAATGAATCCTACCACTGACGTGTTTGAAAGGAGAATCGCTGCAATCGAAGGCGGAACTGGAGCACTGGCAGTGGCTTCTGGCCAAGCGGCGCAGTTTATGGCCTTGGCCACGATCACTCAAGTCGGTGACGAGATAGTATCTGCCAGCAATCTGTACGGTGGAACATACGAGCAATTTCACTACACCTTTCCAAAACTTGGAAGGACGGTGAAATTCGTAGACTCTTCCCGACCAGAGGAATTCAAGAAAGCTATCACTTCAAGGACAAGGGCGATATACGCAGAGACAATAGGCAACCCAAAGCTCGACGTCCCAGACTTTGAGGCGATAGCGAAGATAGCACATGATGCGGGGATACCATTCGTCGTTGACAATACGATTGGCGTTGGGTTGGCACGTCCTTTTGAGCATGGCGCTGATATCATTGTGGCCTCTGCGACAAAATACATCGGAGGGCATGGCACGTCGATCGGAGGAGTGATAGTGGATTCTGGGAAGTTCAATTATGGCAACGGCAAGTTTCCTGAATTTACCGAGCCAGATCCAACGTATCATGGGCTAAAGTACTGGGAGACATTCGGTAACTTTCCTGGATTGGGGAATGTGGCGTTCATAATCAAAGCAAGAGTGCAGTTGCTTCGAGACCTTGGACCATGTCTCAGCCCGTTCAATTCTTTCCTATTCCTACAGGGACTAGAAACACTTGTACTGAGACAACAGCGGCACTCGGAAAATGCACTCAAGGTTTCGAGGTATCTGAAAACTCATCCTGCAGTTGCTTGGGTCAACTATCCTGGATTGGAAGATCACCAGAGTCACGAGCTTGCAAATAAGTACCTGAATGGAAATTATGGTGGCCTGGTGGGATTTGGAATCAAGGGCGGTATTGAAGCAGGAAAGCGGTTCATCAACTCGGTGAAGCTATTCTCACATCTAGCAAACCTCGGAGACTCCAAGAGCCTTGTGATCCATCCGGCAACCACTACGCACCAACAGCTGACTGCTTCAGAACAAGAGGCAGCCGGTGTCAGTCCTGACTATATTCGACTGTCAATTGGGATAGAAGATTATGAAGACATAAAGGATGACTTGGATCAGGCTCTAAAAGCTGCAGTAAAGTGAGTCCATTAGACTCGGCTCTCTGGAGCCAAGTTGCCTTTGGGGCGAGATCAGAGAATATAGCATGAGCACAGCAACAACAGAGACTTTCGAATTTGCCTCTCCGCCGAACGAAATGAAGCTCGATAGCGGGGAAAAACTCGGGCCGATCAGCCTTGCGTATGAAACCTACGGAGAGCTGAATCATTCAAAATCGAACGCGATTCTGGTGCTTCATGCACTCTCTGGAGACGCGCATGCTGCAAACCTAAAGTCTGGCGAAAATCCCGGTTGGTGGGATCCAATGATCGGGCCCGGAAAGGCGCTCGATACTGACAAGTTCTTTGTGATCTGCTCCAATGTGATTGGAGGCTGCAAAGGCTCTACGGGACCATCCTCAGTAAACCCGAGAACCGGAAAGCCATACGGCTCCGAGTTTCCAGTGATAACGATTGGCGACATGGTGACTGCGCAGAGTCACCTCATAGATCATCTCGGTATACAGAAACTTCTCTCGGTCATAGGAGGATCTATGGGAGGCATGCAAGCTCTGCAATGGATGGTCTCTTATCCAGACCGGATTAGGTCTGTGATACCTATTGCTACCACAATGAAACATTCGCCACAACAGATAGCTTTTGATGAAGTGGGACGCCAGGCGATTCTTGCAGATCCGAACTGGAATGGCGGCGATTACTACGGCAGCAATCTTCCGGCAAAAGGACTCGCAGTTGCAAGGATGATGGGACACATCACGTATATGAGCGACACCTCGATGGCTGAAAAGTTTGGAAGGCGATTCATAGATACAGCAAAGACGAAATTCGGCCAGGTCTTCGAGGTTGAGAAGTACCTGGAATACAGAGGTGACAACTTTGTAAGGCGATTTGATGCAAACTCATACATCTATCTCACCAAAGCAATGGATTACTTCGATCTTATTGGATCCAAAGATGCTCGCCATATCTTCAAGGACCTTCGTGCCAAAGTTCTCGTTATAGCTTTCAAATCGGATTGGCTATATCCATCCTATCAGTCTCGGGAGATTGTAAAGGCGTGCAAGCAGGCGGGAGTGCATACTACATACGTAGAAGTAAGCTCGACCTACGGTCATGACGCTTTCCTGCTAAACGTTGAACAAGAGACACACCTTGTTAAGCACTTTCTTACCTCTGTATTGAATTGACTCGTGAATAGCTGATTTGAAAATAGAATACGAGATCATCGCAGACTGGATAAAAGAGGGTTCGTCTGTCCTAGACCTCGGGTGTGGCGACGGAACGTTACTTGCCACATTGATAGCTGAGAAGAAGGTGCATGGGCAGGGAACAGAGATAGACGAGCAAGCCATCTACAAGTGCGTGGAAAAGGGACTGAGCGTCTATCATGAGGACATTGAAACAGGACTCCCGAATTACGAAACGGGCACGTTTGATTATGTTATCATGAGCGGCAGCCTGCAACAGGTGAAAAAACCTGATCCTGTGATAGACGAAGCTCTAAGAGTGGGAAAGCATCTAGTTGTGAGTTTCCCCAACTTTGCGCACTATTCGGTAAGGATGCAAATTCTCTTGCATGGGAAGGTCCCCGTGACTCCGTCGTTGCCGTATGAATGGCATAACTCACCTAACGTTCACTTTCTAAGCATAGTTGACTTTGTCCACTATTGCAATTCTAGGAAAATCGACATAGATGATGCTGCGTACGTGAGCTCTGAGAAAATAATCCACCTGCTACCTAACGTGTTCGCCGAGTCTGGCATCTTCTTGCTTACGAGAAAATGATATTATTGTTGCATCAAGAAGGTTCCGAAAACGAGCTGCCAAAGGACAACAGGGTAAACAACCAGCCTCTCTGCTTCGCCAAACCCAAGAAGGTTCCCGTTTAGTTGGGTGAGCGAAATCAACGTGATGAGACCCAAGACAACTGAAAAATATCTGAAAGGAGATTTTATGATCCTCCCAGAATAGATGGCAACTATACCACCGAAGACGAAGGTGATGAACGCGCTTATGGTGTGCAGTTCTATGTTGAAATTTTCCGGGACAAGTGAAACCATTATCGCCCCGAGCGTAGGAAGAATATAGAGAATCGATACCGCGTTTCGTTTTGCAATGTCAAGACATCGACTCTTGTAGAAAAATAGTGCTATCCCAACAAGTGAGAGCAAGCCGCTAACGAATAGCTGTCCATCCCAGAGGAATCGCGTATTGGCTCCAATTGCACCAAGATTACTTAGGGCGTCATTGCCCACGTTGTAGTTTGGGTAGATGGACTCTGCAATTGTGTTGAAAATGACAAAGATGAGTCCACCTGAAAAAAGTAATGCTCCGCCCAGTCTTGCCCATTTCTTATCGGCTTGAGAATTCACTCGCCCAGTCATTCCAACCTTTCTAATTTACATTCGCAAGAGGATTTGCGCTATTTTAGGGTTCCCAGAATGAAGCGAGATATCGACCACTTGCGATCGACTAAAGGAGGTTCTAGTAGGAAGCAATGCAGGAATTGTATGATAGCAATTGAATGATTGCAATTATTTGCATAACTCGACGATCAACGAGATAAAGCTAAGTGGCTACTAAAAATACTATGAATGTCAAGTCGTAAAATCGGATCCTGGGATTGTACAGGCAGCCGAAAACTTTGGGAATCTAACTTTTCCTCGCTAGTTCACTCTAAAGAGCCGCTACCAACTTGTGGAGCTACAAGCATGCCATTTGTGCCCTATTTCTATCACGCGAACATTTCATTTGCGTAGCCCCACCTTTCTAAGAATGCCAGCAAATTCGGGTTCTGCCCTCAAATTATCAAACCATCTTTCCACAAGTAGTGATGCAAGATAAGGAGATTGCTCTTCGAGCGCTTTTTCCAACCACACTACAGCGCTTTCCTTTTCACCAAGACACGAATTCATGCCTGCTAGCGCAACCGGAGAGACATGTTCTGTCTTCAATTTCGAAGCTGATTGAACAAGCAATTCCTTTGCTTCCGAAATTTTCCCTGCTCGTGTAAGCAGATAGCAGAGGTCAGCTCTAAACATCATGTTCTTTGGATCTAGCTCCAGCGCCTTCTTGACCGCCCCGATCCCTTGGTCTACGTGCCCTTGTTCGAAAAGCGCCACACCCAGGTTGTTTTGGGCAAGTGCTGCTTTCGGCTCCATGTCGAGCGTGCGGCGAAATCTTTCAATTGCATCCTCATACTTTCCCGCAAAACACAGAATTGTACCGGATACTTGGTTCACAGGGATTGATAGTGGATCGAGTTCTTCCGCCATTTTGACTTCCCAAAGCGCTTCGTCAGTTCTCTTCAGGTCGTTTAGCAGCAATGCATACCGGTAGTGTGCTTCCGCACTATTCGGACTGATATCGATTGCTCGCCGAAATTCGGCTTCCGAGCCTAACCAATCCCATTTGTCTTGGAGCAAACGGCCCATGAGCATGTGAGCAATGTCAAGATCATCGTCGATTGCTATCGCCCTTTCCAGCGCAGGCATGGCCTTTTCAAATCCGTCCTTTGGTGAGATGAAACCGAAGAAACCAAGAAACATGTGACACTGTGCACAGAATGCATGGGCCGCAGCGAAGTTATGGTCAACGTGTATTGCTTCTTCAAAGAACTTTAACGCGATATTGACTTCGCTCTCGGTATGCCGTGCAAGATGAAATCTTCCACGGAGGAAAAGGAGAAAGGCTTCGGGATTTTCCGTCCTTTTTCTAGATTCT
>DAHVAI010000182.1 GCA_027314685.1 Nitrososphaerota archaeon
ATACTGTCGCTCCAATGCTTCACAACCTCGTCGACCGAGCTGTATCCTATTACGCCGGAAAGGGCTTCCCCACAGTGAGGTTCCGTTTCTTGAGCCCTGTAGCACGGCAGATGCTTGGTACCAATGTTCATACAGAAAAGGCTCCACTGATCCCACTGCCAGTTCTTCGCGGTGCTCACCAGATCTGGGTCAACATCTGCATCTTTCAACAGACCCAGAAAAGTCATAGGAGGATTTAGCGAACTCACAACCGTATTTGCCCTAATCTCCTCGCCCTTTGTCGTGACAACTCCCTTTGCGACGCCGTTTTCTACTATTATCTTGCTTGCTTCAGTAAGCTCCTTTACTTCGAGGCCGGCCTCATATCCAGATCGCATGATTGCTGAGTTGAGCCTATGGCTACCGCCTCGTACTACTGCGGCGTTCATCATCCTGTACGCAAAGAAGACGAAGAGCTGGCCGATGCCTCTGATCTTCGGGTCGACTCCCCACTTGCACCCGAGGTACAGAATCGCTGCCTTCACTCTCTCATCTTTGATTTCGTAGCTCTCGAGGATCTCGGTGGCGTTCATCTCAGTTAGCGCAAGGGTCTTCTTGCCCAAATCCGATTTCTTTAACATCGATTCGTATAGTTCAGGTTTCTTTGGTGGCGCATACGTCCAGGGAATCACAAACTTGTCACAAATGCCCTTAAAGTCAGCATAGAGCTTTCGGAACTTCATCTCGTCGCCAGGTGAGAGTTTCCTTATCGAATCTTCGGTCTTTTGCGGATCAAGATAGAAGACGAGCGCTTTGTTTCTCTCATAGAAGAGAGACATTTGCACTTCAGGCCTTGGAAAATCAACCCCATACTGAGCTAAAAAGAGGTCATTTACCGGCGGCATCAGTTCTCCCATCAGCATGTATGTCGCGTGCAGGTTGAAACGGAACCCTGCAAAGTCCTCGGTCATCAGTCCTCCGCCCATCTCGTGACGTCTTTCAACGAGCAAGACCTTCGCTCCTGCGCGCTGGAGGTAGCACGCACACGTCTCTCCATTGGGACCGCCGCCTACCACAATGACGTCGTATTCGTTCGCCTTTCCTTCATTTGTGCTCATGTCTAATCTCGACCTCAATAACCTACGAATTGAACGATCTATTCACGAGTGAGTGCTTGCCGTTTCTCTCTGTCCACATCGGGAACCACTCGCCGGGCCTGTGAGACCACCAGCTTGGTCTTCCAACTCCCAGATCTTTGATGACCTCGAGCGCAGCAATGTACCCTGTTGCAAGTATCGTGTTATTCCAGGGCCACATTCCGTTACAGATGTACAGGTTCTTTATCGGGGTCCTGGGGGCGTTACAACCCAAGAACGGTTTATCGAAGTACAGTTGTCCGGGCCTCACTACTCCACCATGCCTAGATCCGAGAATCGCACTAGGGTTCTTTCTGAAGATATCAAGAGGGCTGATTCCTACCTTGTGCTTTATCGTCTTTCTAAATCCTGGAGCATAGCGTTCGACCATCTCGATCGAATCTTCCAAGACCTGAGGCGCTACGTCGTCCCATTTTTCTGGACCGCCTAGCTTTCTTAAACTGTACGGAACGTTCAGCCAGAACTGGACATTATGATGTCCCGGAGGTGCGGCAGTTTCGTCATGAAGTGTCAAGATGAAATCATCTCCGAGCGCCGTCAGAGGATCTGGAATCTGATCCGACTCTAGTTGGGCGATCATCTTTTTGAAATCGTCGAGGTTCTCGACTCCACACAGGAACGTCCATACTTCCCGCATGTGCGGATCGAATTCGTTACCCTTCCAGTTCGGTAGTTCCGTCGTCATGAAGGACGAGGTGAAAAGACCTTCATTATCATAGTCAAACTCATACTTTAGCACCCACGCTACCTGTTTGTCAAGGTGGTCTTCGCCAACTAGGTGTAGGAATGTGGGCACAGGGCTAAGATCGCTCACGATCGCGCGTCTTGCCATTATCCTCTTTGCAGGATACGAGGAATTCCTTCCCAAAATGATTCCCTTTGCTTCCCCATCCTGGATAATGATTTTCTCAACATCGCTGCTTTGCAATACCTTGCCTCCGTAGTGAATTATACAGCGAATCAACGCGTGTGGAATTTGGTGAGAGCCTCCAAGTGCTTGCTTTGCTCCTGATGATCCGCTGGTAAGAAGTACGCCTAACGGACCTATGATCTTCTGGTTTGGAGGCATTGTTATCGCATGCGGTATTGAAGCCTTCCAAGCCTTGATCTGCTCGTCCTCGAATAGCAGGTCCACAAGCTCAAACGCAGACATGTTCCACCAGTCCTCTGGCACGTGAGGAAGCTTCGAGAATTCCTTTGCAATTTTGTCCCAACGCTCGAGAGAAGGTGCCGCGTAGATGAAATTTGACCAGATTTGGCTCTGAAGGGGTTGTAGAGCCTTGTATAGGTCCTTGAAGACCATCGCGTCATGCTTTGAGAAGCGCTCGATCGATTTGTACGCATTGTTTACGTTCCAAGCATCTGGAACTATCGCCTTGCCGTTTGCAAAACACATGGAGAAATCGTAGCGACCAGGGTACAGCTCTAAACCAAACTTCTCTAAATCTAGATCTAACATGCAGGGGCTGTCTCCAACTCGGTGCGAAGTTGCATGCGGGCTGGTTCTAAATCCAGGATAGCTCCATTCTTCTGTCGCAGCATGGGTTCCCACTTGATCCCTGCGCTCTATCACGACGACCTTGAGCCCAGTTTTCGCAAGGTATGCGGCTGTGGTGAGGCCGTTGATGCCTCCTCCAATTACTATGATGTCGAATTCAGTCTGAATAGCGTTCATTCTTGGAGTTCAAACAGACTCATTCGTATTATAATTAAAAGTCGATCGTGGACACATAGTTATCCATTCGATTTGGGGAATGATGCCACAAAAAGCCAGGTCGAATCTTGAGATTATGAGCGTGCTATTCGTATCCTCAAAAAGACCAATGTACTGTTCTAAGGGTTCAGAAACTAGTTAGACTCCGAATGTTCTAATCCTTAGAACGGGCGTTCTGATGCCTCGATTAAAATAAGACCGTATTTCGAAGCCATAACGACGATGCTTGAGCATGATACTTTCATCCGGCACTGGAAAGAAAGCGCTCTTTGTTATCATTATCATCGTAGTGGGTGGAGTTGCTGTAGGATTTTTGAGTATCAATAGGACGATGAACGCGGATCAGACTTTCGGCACATTCGCGGGCTCGGCAAACCTGAGTTCAAATTTCGGTAATGTACCGTCGAGTCCCGACTACTCGCAAGGCGTGGGTAACGCATTATCTTCCACGACCATTGCCTCCGGAATGACTACGGTGGTGACCACAGAGACAATGACTGCAAGTTCAGGTGCGGCTGGCAGTACAACAGTCATCCATCCGAATCCTCCACCAGAGCATAGCGGGTCAGCGCCTTCGACAAACGGTTCGGCGTCAAGCGGCTTTATCGAATTTTTCAGCAACGTTACACTGCAGGTTTCATCACCGCAAGCATCATTGAACGAGGCGATGGCCATAGCTTACACATACGGCGGATACGTTGCTTTCTCATCATTCAACAACTACAGCTCGGTCGCAGTTCTACGTGTGCCTGCTTCCAACTATCAGTCAGCACTAACAC
>DAHVAI010000346.1 GCA_027314685.1 Nitrososphaerota archaeon
CTGCTGGCGGCAATTGGAGCCTACGATGCTCTTGTTGTTCGAAGCAGGACAAAGGTTACGAAAGAGGTTATCTCAAAGGCTCAGAGTCTAAAGGTGATCGGACGCGCAGGGGTTGGAGTGGACAACATCGATTCCGAAGCTGCAAATGCTGAAGGGATCAAGGTTCTAAATACTCCTGATGCGCTCACAAACGCTGTTGCAGAATTTACAATAGGTTTGATGATAGACCTTTCGAGGCGAATACCTGCTGCGGACAGCTCGATGAAACAGGGCAAGTGGGAAAAGAGCAAGATCATCGGTATTGAGCTGAAAGGAAGGACATATGGAACGATAGGGATCGGGAGGATTGGTCAGCGTGTCTCTGAACTAGCTAGCGCATTTGGCATGAACATTATGGCAAACGACGTGATTCCTATTCCTGATCAACTGGTAAAGAGGCTTGGAATCAAAGTGTCAACTCAAGAAGAGATATTCAAGACAGCTGATTACGTCGATATTCATGTCCCGCTAACGACGGAAACTCGCAACTTGGTAAACTATTCCAAATTAAAACTAATGAAGCCAAACGCGTTTCTAATCAACACTTCAAGAGGCGGTGTAGTAAGCGAGACTGATCTTCTACGAGCTCTCGACGACAAGATCATCAAAGGAGCTGCGCTGGATGTTTTTGAAATCGAGCCACCGGACAAGCAAGAGTTGCTGAAGCACGCGAACCTCATAGCTACTCCGCACATTGCAGGTCAAACAGCCGAAGCACAGGCAAAAGCCGGCACTCAAATCGTCGAACTAGTACTAAAAGCTCTGGGTTGAAACGTTTTTCAGAATCATGGATCAGGAAAAGGCAGGAAGGCAGATTGGGTCTTGGGTTTCCCACCTGCGTGGGAAATGAGAATTTTTCACAAGGTTTCGAAAAGGCGCGCTTTGATTGCTCTCAAAGACCTGTCGATTCCGTCCTCAAGGCGTCTACCCTTCATATGGGGGTAACACTCTCGTTCGCCTTTCTTGCTAGAAAGCCGTGAAGGTTAACCAGGTCAACTGGCATCAGCGTCTTGGCTCCATCTCGAAATAGCTGGAACCCTACGTGGATGAGCACAAGTCTTATTTGGCATGCAGAAATTAGAATTCGACCTGTTAAAAAAATGTACAGCCAAATTTCGAAGAGCTGGTTCACACTCGTAAAGTCTGGCTCACCCGCGATCAGGAGTCGAGCAATACAGTGGAGACGAGGGCCAACCATAGTCCGTCTCGAAAGACCTTCCAGACTGGATCGCGCAAGGTCTTTGGGATACAAGGCAAAGCAAGGTTATGTTGTTGTTCGAATTAAGATTTCTCGCGGCGGTATGCGCCAGAAACGTCCGACTTCGGGTAGGCGCCCCAAACACATGGGTACTCTGAAGATAAAGGGACACTTTTCATCACAAGACACTGCCGAGAGAAGAATTCTCGAAAGATATCCTAACTCAGAGCTGGTTGGATCATACCCTGTTTACCAAGATGGTCGTTTCATCTGGTACGAAGTTATAGTGGCTGACGTGCATCATCCAGCACTTGCGCACAGCTACGACGTAAGAAAGAGATACCCTGAAGCCAGGAACTAGCTCGACCCTTCGCTCGAGTGCCCCGGGAAAAGCTGCGCCTCCGGATCGATGTACTTCTTTGCAACATTGACTGCAAGCGCTGCCTGTGCAAAACCGGTTACGATCAGGTTTAGCTTCACAGATCCGGACTGAGATGCGAGATCTCCGGCCGCGTAGACACCAGGAATGTTTGTCTCCATGCAGCCGTTGATCTTGATTGCCCTGTTTTCCATTTCCAGACCCCAAGTGGCAATTGGACCCAAATTTGCCTTGAAACCGATATTGATCAGAACACAGTCTACATGAATTTTCTCAAGGTTGTTTGTTCTGTTATCGAAAATCAAGCCACCCTCAAGCTTTCCGTTTCCAAAAACACTCTTTAGTTCCGTGAAAGTCCGCACGGTTACTCCTGGGCTAGAAAACAACTCTTTGACGCTTTGCTCGTGCGCTCTAAACTGATCTCTTCTGTGGATCAGAGTAATAGATCGTGTGACTGTTTTCAGGTTGAGCGCCCAGTCAACAGCAGAATCTCCTCCTCCCACAATGAGCAGATCTTTTCCCTTGAAATAGTCCTTGCTTCCGACAAAATAGAAGATACCATCGCCTTCGAATTTCTCCTGATTTTCGATATTAAGTCTGTTTGGAGAGAAGGACCCGACACCGGCAGTTATCAGGATTGATTTCGCGTTGATGGATCGCTTGTCAGTGACGATTGAAAAAGTGTTATCAGAATTCCGGACTAGCTGGTTTGCCTTTTCTCCCATGTATAGAGCTGGATTGAACTTATTCGCTTGAATGAAGAGTGATCTCGCAAGATCTCTAGCAAGAACTTGGGGATAACCAGGAACGTCGAAAATAAATTTCTCGGGGTAAAGCACGGCCAACTGTCCACCGGGCTCAGGTATAGCATCAACGATTGCAGTGGACATCCCTCTGAATCCAGCATAGTAAGCCCCGAACAGACCAGAGGGACCTGCACCGATGATGCAAATGTCAAATAGTGATGGTGATTGCTGGCTGGGATACGCATTAGCCGGTTGCGCCAAACAGGCTGCACCTTAACAATACTTGGATTTACATCATATAAGACATCGGGTGAGAGCATGAAATTCAAACAGTTTCAGTCTGCAAGCGAGTCTACTCTTCTTTAGACGAGTTTGAGATCTCCGGTGTAGCGGTCAGCAATCTCGGAGGGTAATGGGCCTATTCCAAGACATGTTGTCGTGCCTGGCTCAAGCTGAGTTAGTCCCGCGTCTTGGATGAGGGAGTTGGGGATTCCTGCTTCATCGACCTTACCTTTCAAAAGTCGAAGTTCTTTTTCGGATTCCACCTTGACACATATCTTAGCTTGGTTTTCGTTCATCCACGATTCAAACCAAGATGACTTGTGTTTCCGCGCTTGTTCAGCTGCGGATACGGAAGCATGTGCTACCTGCACGGCAAGCTTTCCCTTGCCCATATCGAGGTCTTTTCGTATGACGATCACCTGTTTGTAGCGAGACAACTTCGGCTTTCTACCATCCCGCCTCCTTATTAGTTTCTTCTCACATAGGTGTCGCCAGAATTGCAACAAGTAAGCATAGTCGGCGGTAGTGTCTCAGGGTTTCTAGCCGCAAGGGAGCTTTCCACCAAGGGAGTGGACGTCACGATTTACGAAGAGCACCGAGAGATCGGGATACCAGAAAAATGCGATGGCTTGGTCAGCTCGGGTGGCATGTCAGAATTGGGACTGCTACCTCCATCATATGTGGTCCAAAACACTCTGACCAAGGCTATATTCTTCTCACCTTCAATGAAGCAGGTGGAGATTGATGCAAGAAAACAGAACGTCATAGTATTGGATAGATCGCGATTTGACAAATACCTGGCGGAGAACGCTGCAAGAGCCGGAGCGAAACTCGAATTGGGCAAGAGGGTGACCGGCTACTCGCAATCATCTGACAATGTGACTGTCAGGATTG
>DAHVAI010000401.1 GCA_027314685.1 Nitrososphaerota archaeon
CAGCCGATCATGTCATCAAGTGGAAACCGGTCTTTAAAATTAAGAAGCTGGCCTTCTGCCCCTTACGGCGAGCAAGCCCGTAGCTATTACGAAGATGACTAGTAGTCCTGCGACAGCATAGAACTCCGGTGTGGAGATTCCTGACACGTTGGTAATGGTGGAAGCCGAGGTCACTGTGGTGGTAGTTGTTACTGATACCACTGGAATGATAGTCCCTTGAATCTCTCCAGCAGGATTTTGCTCAGTGTGCACGTTTACGAAAGTCTGGCCCGATGCCATGTCAGCAAGTAGGGCAGACATGGTAGGCGAAGAAAGACCGGAGCATCCGGGGCAGGTAGCGGATCCGTTGAGGTCAGCAGCGGTGATTGTACCTTGCGCCAAAACTCCGCTGAACGCTCCTGACTTGAATCCAGGGCAAGCTGAGATAGGTCCGGCAGGAGTAGATAGGACCGCTACGCAAGCTGTCTCGCCTCCACTTGTTACGTTGTTGGGATTCGGATACAGCCAAACTAAGATGTCCATGCTCGGAGAAAGATGGATGTGAGCCATGAAGACATTATTGATATTGGAAACATTCAACGTGTAAGTCAGACTCTGACCGCTTGAGCTCAGCTGAAACGTTGCTTCTCCCGTGGCCGTGGTATTGACTCCAGGAGCGGCGGAGAGATAGGCTACAAAAGCTTGTGCAGGAGGATTCGCAGCGGATGAACTTGCAACTATTGGCATTCCGACTGATAAAAGGGCGAGGACTGCTATCGCAGTCATAATAATTTTCTTCATTGTATTATGAATAGCCAGAACGTTTTGATAAACGTTGTTTGTTACGAAAAATGATAAAATGGTTTTGGAAGATTCCTCTAAACCAATAGACTAGAATAAAATCTGGGAGAAATTTGTGCTCGTCCATTATGGTTAGACCATTCTAATTTTGAATAGACGCCAAATACCACTGCAAAACAATGCAACTGCCCTAAGTACAGCTATATCCGAGTGTGCATCGGTATTACGGTGTCGCTATTAATCGCAACAGTATTGAAAGTAGTTCATCATGCGTAGCAGATTATGGTGGAGGAGGCCCACCCTCTTTACCCTCCATCAACAGTTCGCGTGATCCTTCAAGATAATACCTCTCATAAAGCGATACGTGTTTGTCCTCCAAATTCATTAGATATTCGTGCACCCGCTGTGCCGCATCTCTTCCCGACCCCATCGATCTCACTACAAGCGTTTCTCCAGTTGTCACGTCTCCCCCAGCAAACACTCCTGTCATAGAAGTTTTGTGACGATCGTCGATTGCAATCGAGTCTTTCTTACCCATCTTCAACCCTTCCTTCTTCTGCAAGAATGAATTTGGCCCGCGCCCCACCGCCAGAAGCACGCTATCGCATTTCATAACAAATTCCTGACCCGGCAACGGCTCAGGCTTTTTCCTACCGGTAGAATCATGCTCACCGAGCTTCATAGTATTCATTACAGCTGAAGACAGCTTTCCATCTTTGCCCTCATACGATTTCGGGTCTGTCAGAAACTTGAACTGTACTCCTTCCTCCCTAGCCTCCTCGACCATTATCGGGTCGGCGGGCATCTCATTTTCAGTTCTTCGGTAAACAATGGTCACGTTTCCCTTGGAGAGCCTCCTTGCCGTACGAGAGACATCAAGCGCTGTATCCCCACCTCCGACTACGATGATTTCCTTCCCGAGATCATATTCGGGGCGCTTCAAGTAACTAGCTACACCTTTCATGTACACTTCCTCAAGGAAATGGTAGCCGTGATATACTCCCTTCAGGTCTATGCCGGGCGTATCGAGCTTCAGGACATCTTTTGCGCCCGTCGTGATCAGTACAGCGTCAGACTCGGAGAGTAGTTGTGACAGTGAGATATCCCTGCCTACCTTGACACCGGTGCGAATCTCGACTTTTTCGCCCTTTATTCTTTCGATCTCGTAGAGCAGAACATCTTTTGGCAGGTGATAATCGGGAATCCCATACCATGCTGTCCCGCCTGTAGCGTCGGATTCCTCGTAGATTGTTACTGAATGCCCGTATCTCCTCAGTAACGAAGCCGCGGCCAGTCCACAAGGACCAGCTCCAACTATTGAAACACTTTTCCCCGTATCATTTCCTAGCGTAGGGTTGGACTGCCTTGACTCTGTGCGCTCCCAATCAGAAACGTACCCCTGTATCATTCCAATCGAGATTGGCTGTCCACCCCATCGCATTACGCACGCGTCTTCGCAGAGTCCATCCAATTGTGGACAGCATCTTGCCGTGACACCAAGTAGCGCGTTCGTATTCCTGATCCGTCCAAACGCAGTGTTGAAGTCATCCCTTGCAACGGCCTCACACATGCCGCGAACATCCATCTGCACCGGACAAGCGTTTATGCACACGGGCGTTCCGCACAGGAGACATCGCTTCGCTTCTTCAATTACTTCTAATCTTGTATATCCAATTTTTACTTCAGAAAAATCGTTCTTTCTCTTCTCCGGATCAGCCTTTGGAAAAGGGAACGGCCCCACACGCTTTGGGTCAACTTGAGTGCTCATATTGGCTTCACTAACGGAGTTGAGTAAAGTATGTATGTGGAAGCAGCTAATGGCAGTCCAATTTCATAAAGCTCATTATCAAGCTTCACATGAAACCCGGTCGGGCCGAGACCAAAGAACTCTCCCGCGTAGATTCCTCGAAATTTCTTGAGGTGGTGCTTCGTTTCTTGATCCACTTCTTCGATATGCGAGAACGGGAAATTCACTAATCTACAAATAGTCTTTGAGCCTATGATGTGATCTTTTGCTGGTCGTCCTTCAGGTATTCCTCCGAGCGAATAGAAACTTCCATTGTGCTGGAATAGATGATCCTTTAACTTCAAGACATATTCTTCCTCCGGAGTATTCGGAGCTAGATATTCGGCAGTCCCAGAAACATACACAATCATTGAAAACGGTCTGACCTCGCCGTCAACCTTGTTGCAAAGTCTCCACGATTGATTCTCAAATCCAATGAGTTTGAACAGCCCCTTTCCTTCGACGAGCAATCGACCCACTTCATTTTCGTTTTGGTATACTCTGGCGTCCTTTGTTGATGCCGTCTGCTTGAGGATATATTCAGTTGACAACGTACCAGCCACCAAGATCATCCATGCTACATTGTAGGCAATCTTCAGAGATAAGGAATTCGCACAGTGTTCCTGGTCGCAGAGATGTGTGTAAATCCTTGGAGTGCTTGTTTAAACTAGGGCCGAAAAAATCGGCTGATATCTTCTTGCGAAAAAGGTTCTTCGCTCAGTAATTTCATCAACCCGTCCTTCACTTTTCTGATTCTAGCAGGTTGGTCTGCCTTTCAAATATATCCCGGCTCGTGTTGAACCGATAACTCAGGCTGAGGTCCTGGGATCGCTAGGCGCATCGTCTTCGCGTATCAGTTCATGCTTTTCTACCCATATACTTGAGCGGTAATTCCACACCCTGCACTCGGGATTATTCTTACAAGCTTGCGAACCTACTACGATTACCATTGGTAATCTATTTTGGTCGTCTGGGTTGACGGTGCACTATCCTGAAACAGAGCTTTTGCTCTTTCCAAGAAGGTAGATGGTTCTTTGTCAGGACTGGAGTGGCCCCGCCATTTCCGATACGTTTTTTCGCTTTGAAGGTTCATACTTTTCATCACCTCAATTTGGATCTATCGTCTGCCACACCCGAGGGCTGAATGGATTCTGTTTTGGTCGCAATTATAATAGGTTGGAACACTTTCACCCGACGGAGACGGAAAAAAGAAACCCATGGCAAGCACCGCATGAGGACCCTTTCGCAGTCGTTTGGCAAACTCTGATTCATGTTGACAGATTCACTTTGCATCATCGGGACAAACAAAGATCACGAATGCAGCATCACACAAGGAATCGGGCGCAATCAGGGCATGGAGTGTGTTGAGTCTGATCGCCTCTGAAGAAGATATTGTTTCCAAGGGGGGAGTATATCGGCAGGCAGCATAACATCGAATTTTGAAAGAGACTCTTGTTTGGGAACATGGAATTTAGGTAAGACGCTAGGCAGAGCGGCGCTCGTTTAACGCTTGTGATTCGATGAACTATTCATCACATTGAGTGTTACTGGTAGGTGTCTGAACTGAAGTAAGTCGTACTGGCCAATGACTCGTAGGCAAGCAATTGACTGAGAAATTTCCAGTTCGGAAAAACTTTCGAACAGAATACACATAAAACATGCCATCTACATGGAATCAAGATGATATCGTCTGTTCCGTCAGTGTTTGACGTTATCGTTATTGGCGGTGGCATGAATGGTCTTACTGCCGCAGCTTACCTTGCTAAAGCCGGTCTAAAGACCGTCGTGATAGAACGCAGAGATCAACTTGGAACACACGAAACCACTGAAGAGCTGAGTTATCCAGGATTCCGCACTAGCCCGCATACAACATCGCACTGGGTTGGACACAGCCCCTGCATGCTCGATCTCGAATTGGAGAAGTTTGGTCTCGAGCTATATCCTGCGAGACATAGCCGAGCGATGCCGTTCATGGATGGAACTGCTATGGTCCCAGATCTATGGGACGCGAATGGATTCTACGCGGCGTACGCTAAATTCTCGGATCATGACGCCGAGGTTTTCAAGGATATTTACAACGGTATGGCCGCAGTTAGGGAGAACATCTACATGGACTTTCTCTACTCTGCTCCCAGCCCTGAAAACTGGGATATGATGATTCAAAAGTTTTCCAGCATTCCACATATTCCAGAAGACTGGTGGACAATGACTGGTTTTGAGTTGATAGATCTGCTGTTCGAGGATGAACACATCAAAGCATGGGCCGCCGGTTCAGCAAACGAAGCGATATATTCTCCAACGTTCAAGATCAACGGTCCGTTAGGAGCTGTTCTTCTTGCAACAGGAGCTCCCGCTCAGCAGGCAATCGGAGGTTCACATCAGGTTCCACATGCAATGTTTCGCTGTATTGTTCAGCATGGCGGCAAGATACTTCAGAGCTGCGAGGTGGAGAAAATCATAGTAGATGACGGGGAAGCGAAAGGCGTCGTTATGAGCAAGTATTCTGCATATCCAGAGAAAACGATACTCGCTAGAAAGGCAGTTGTGAGTGACCTGAGTCCAGCGCCGACATTTATCGATCTTATCGGAGAGGAGCACTTGGATAAGCAAGTGTATCGCGTTCTGAAATACGAATATGATTACGGCTGGCAGAATCTCTTCACGTCCTCGTTCATGATATCGGAACTTCCTCGATGGAATTCGAGTGAGTTCAATTCGAACATCAAGAAATCATGGGTCTTTGCTTGTGGCACTGAAACCATGCGGGATGTTGAAAAGTCACTTTCAGATCTTGTATCCGGTAGAATACCCGACCCGATTACCGCCCTGGGAGGCGATTATATCTTATCTCTTTACGATGAGACAGCTGCACCGTCCGGATATCACAACATACAATTCTGGACCGATGTTCCGTTCAACTTGCGCAAGCATGGAGGAGTGGAAAGATGGGATGATATCACCCACCAAGTTGTTGACAACGTGGCAGAAATGTTTGAAAAATATTCGCCAGGATTCCGAAAGACTATAAAGTACAAGGTTGGGTTGAGTCCTCTTGATACTTTCAGAAAGAATCCGAGCGCGTTGAACGGGCAAGTTTCAGGTGGTGTCCCAAAGCCGGGGCAGCTCTACTTTGACAGGCCATTCCTTGGTTGCAACGCGCCAAGAACTCCAATCAAAAAACTCTACCTTTCGAACGGGACATGGCCGTTTGGAAACTCCAACCTAGCTTCTGGATACATAGCTGCTTTCGAAGTGGTGAAAGATCTAGGCATGCCGCGACCATCCTGGTGGTCCCACAAGAGCTTTGAATGGTATAAGTCTTGGGCTGCCAAGAATGGCCTTATACTTCGGGGGAAAGTCACCGCTTAGGGAGGCGATTTGCGGTGGACCAAACGGAGAGACCGCTGCGCGCCATCTCCAAAGAGCAGGAGCCAAAGTTCTCCTCGTCGAAAGACGTCACGACGAAGAATGCACTAGAGATTAAGAAAGATTACACGACGGGAATGATTGACATATGGTGGGCTCAACTCATGCTTTCAAGGTACTGAATGCGCTACGATATAATCAACAAACTCGGACAGGAAGAAATCGGAAAAGCTTCGACGTCACTCTCGAAATTCAAATTTGCACTTCATCCAATATTGGACGAACTTGCTGAGTTATCGATACACGATCCGCTAAAGTATGGCATTTCCGTTTACGATTCCTCTTATCTAGCGTTAAGCAAGACTTTTGATAAGGAACTATACACCGTGGACGAAAAGTTGCTTTCAAAGGTTGCAGGAAAGGAAAGAGTTGTGCATCTGAACGATTACTAATGTGATCTTGTCATTTGTATGAATCAACCGCATCAAACTTTGCAATCAGAATCGAGAAAATATTGCGTAAAAGTAATGATAGTCTAACGGCCAAATGTAAGTTCGAGTGTCATGTGAATCTCGAGCAAAAATTTGTACTTTTCAAGTTTCTTGTTTTTATTGATACCAATTGGCATACAACTCAAAGGAGTAATTATCCATAGAATAACTAGTCAAATAGAGTTCCTTGTTGTCAGAGGCGGACTTCATATTGTATGAATTCGAGAAATGCACCTGAAGTTCAGTATTTGGATTACGCCGTCTCGGCGATCGTAGAATATCTCACAGTCAAGAACACCGGCCAAGAAACGAGCGAAACGGAGCCGGGTCGTTTGCATTGAAACAGAATGCGACGAGGTTACAAGTCATTCCATCAGGAGCCGAGCAGAATTCTCAAACCGTTTACATTCCTGCGCCATGTTCAATTTTTTAGATTCACACTATGGTATACTAAGGAACCCACCACTCCTTAGCTCTCTATAATACTACACCATGCACAAATGTATAAACATGGTTGTCTAAACCCCCT
>DAHVAI010000422.1 GCA_027314685.1 Nitrososphaerota archaeon
TCCCGAGGCAGACGCAGAGATAATCGAATTCGCTTCGATTCTATTCAAGAAGCTTGGGGCAAATCCAAGAATCTCTGTAGGGTCTAGGAGGATTCTAGAATCTTTCATCACGAAAGCTCTTGATATCACCGAAAGGGACAGAATATTGGATGTGATGCGAGCCATAGACAAGCTTGCGAAAAAGTCGGTGGACGATATTGCAAGCGAGTATTCCGCAAGCATTTCCAAGGAGCAACTCACCCGCCTCGTAGAGTTTGTCAAGAACTCAGGGAGTGGAACGCAAGTCAATGAGGCTTTGGGCAGTTCGGGTATAGATTCCGCGAACCTGTTTCAGATTCTAGACTCACTTCGCTCTCGCGGCATAACAGATGTCAACCTTGACATGAGCATCGTCAGAGGAATAGACTATTACACAGACATGGTCTTTGAGGCGTTTGATAGAGACAACCCTAGACTCGGTGCTCTGTGCGGCGGGGGCAGGTATGATACATTACCCGTAGTTTATGGCAGAGCGGACCTGGGTGCTACTGGCGTCGCCGGAGGCATAGAGAGAGCACTACTAGCGCACAAGTTCGCTAAGATGCCCAGAAAGAAATTTTATGTGGCGGCAGCGGGTTCCGACCCTGACCTCAGAAGAACCTGTTTGCGGATTTCGTCTGACCTTCGAGCTCAAGGGATACCTGCGCAATCAGATATATCAGGAAGATCTTTGAGAAAAATCCTAGAGTCTAAGCAATCAGAAACTACCGCTTTAATCATTGTTGGCGAGAAAGAATTTGCTCAGAGATCAGTCAAGATCAAGTGGATGGATTCTGGGAAAGAGGAACTCGTACTAATCAGCGACATTAGTCACAGACTATCAAACTATTAAGTCGGCTACCCAGACCAGCTCAAGCTGGTGTATCTCTATTTCGGAGTGATCTTTATTGCAACAGTCGGACAGACAGTCTCGCAAGCCATGCAGAAAATGCAATCAGCTTCGCGAAGCGGATCTATCTTATCTGTTCTATAATTAGTCCACTGTTCTGACCCTTTTTCGACCTTCACATCGTTTCCTGAGCCACCTTGTCCGTCGCCTCTCAAGAACCAAGCAAAAACGTTGACGGGGCAGACATCTGTGCATTGACCATCTGCAATGCAGGTTTCCCAATCAACGGCAACATTTGTTCCATGAATACCAAAACTCGTTGGGTATGGATTCCCATTAGCATCGTTTCTCTGAATACCTTCAGCTCGAACGGAATGACCTTCATGAGTGCCAGTCACTGGATACTCGCTGGTCTTTGACAAAAAGTCGCCATCAATCGGCTTCGGTTTGTAGTCCAGAGTTGCAACATCTACCATTGTAAGTTAACCTAAATTTTAGATGTCTAGCCGGAATATATAATGTTGACCATAGGTTGCGTCCAAAAAGAAACAACTTGTTTCCCACAAAAATTCTTCAAACTTTGAACGTAGCATACAGATGATTTAATTCCGAGATTCACTTTGAAACCATTTGCTCCGATTCGAACATTTGGCTAAAACTCAAGAATCGCCCCAGCTTTGGCCAACATCGCACTTGAAGTTTGTAGCAATGTTACCAGGTTACTACCGGCTTTCGAACAGCATCTGATCATCAAGACCAGTCTCTTCATTATGAGATTTAGTATGAATTGGTTCCTTTCTGAGAGACTCTAACAACTTTTAAAGATCACCTACGGTCAAACCATCAAGCATGTCAGTCAAACTGGAAAAGAGGAATCCAACAGACTGGGATTCAACATCATCGTTGAGAATTGAACTCAGTTCGCGAACAACGTCAGACAGATCCTGTGGGTTCCCTCTGCTTTCACTCATCTTTGCAATGACTCCGATGAGAAACGAGAGCTCCTCTCTCTTTTCGGTGGAGCCTGCGATTCGGTACAGCAGCAAAGAGCGCGCCGAATTTCTCAAACCTTCGACAAAGACATCGTCCGCTTTGTCAAGCGTTGATATCAGTTCGGAGTAGCGCTTTGCGCGCGCCTCCTCAAGTTCCAACTGTCTGTATCTCCCTATCCAACGACGAAGAAATTCTCTTAAGAAGCTCTGTCATCTCGTCTCTGCTTGCAGTGCTGGTTTGCTTCCCCAACCAACGCATGAATATGTTCGTAAGGCTCCACATCGAGACCAGAGCTTCCGATTCAGTAACTTCGCCGGTTTCAACGAGCTTGAGCAGCGGAACAACAGACTCGTATTTCCCGATTCTTTCAGCGGTCTCGATTAGCGATGATTGTCTCTTCGTCTCTTCGCTTGCTCGCTTCAGGACATCGCTCATATCACTTGTGAAGCTCTGAGCAGCGAGTTTCAAGGACAAAAGCGTGGCTTCAATTTCGACCTTCGTTGATTCAGAAAACTGCTTTATCTTCTCTGTATTTTCAGAAACCGATGACAAAACTGAAGACTGAGAACTCTCAAGTTCTCTCAGTGAAAGATCTTTGATTGAAGATATGGTTGACTCGAGGGTTCTCTTTTGCAAAGACAACTCCGATACCGTGTCACTCAAGATCTTTTGCTGTTGTTGCAGCTCATTTAGTCTAGCGGACGCGGCTTCAGTCAACATCCTAAGATCGCCAATACGTTTGAGCTCGGATTCGATTGCTCCGAAATCAAGATTCGCAGCAGAAAGAAGCTCGTGCCAAGCAATTATTCTATTTCCATCAACCCCTCTCGATCTAAGGTCAGAGTAAGCTTGAATTTCCTGCTTCCGATTTTGATACTTTGCTTCCAGTTCTTCTAGCTTCGAGATGAAGTTCCTCTCTTTCTCTTCAAAGCTCCGTTTCTTTTCTTCGGCTTCTTTTACGAGTGAAGATTTAGTTTCTTGGAGGCCGATGATATCACTCTCCAACCCCAAAGTAAGATCGTAATTCTTCAGAACATCGCTCTCGAACCTAGCCATTGATTGTTCTGGATTCACACCGCGTCTCGATCCAATTTTTGATACGATGTCTCGAATTCGTTCAATCTGATCAACCTTTAGACCAGAATTTTGCAGCTGTCTTAGCTGAATCAGTAATGACTTCTTCTCTCGAAGCTCTCCATTAATCGCACTTACTTCTGACTCTAGCGAAGCGTGTCTAGCTTCGAGATCCGCGATCGAATTGAGTTTTTCAATGATTGTTTCTGGGGCATATTTCGCGTTCTTCAGTGCCAGAAGGCATGTCTTGACGCTCGTTAGGTCGTCTACAGGGAATCCGAGTGATGCAAGCTGATAACGAGCATCGACGTATTCTCTGACATTTCTTTCATCAGCGGAGTACTCCTTCATCAAATCAGCTTTCTTCGTTTTAGTGTTGGCGATGCTTCCCTCCAAGTCCTGGATCTTCTTGTTCCTAGAAGCAATTTCCTTAGGGAGCTTGTCGAATTCAGTCTTGAGTTCGTCGAAAGTCTTGGAGTATTTCTTCTCAAGTTGATCTATCTTCATGCACTGAGCCACAAGTTGCGATGGCGTGTACCCTCTTTCAGTAGCTTTTGCAAATAACGATTTCAAGAATTTCTCAGACTTTGAAAGCTCTACCTGAGGTTGTGTCTTCGAGCTCTGAACCGTCGTAACTGATTGAACATTCTCCAGAGTATTGCCTTCAGCCAAAAGGAGTTCGCATTGCGTTACACCCTGTTAGCTATAAAGCATTGTTTGCCGTTTCCAAACATGACCTAGGACATTTTTCGGTATTTCTTCATTATCATTTGCAAGAAAGAATGCGGCGACCGGGATTTGAACCCGGGTTACCAGCGCGCTGCTCTCGAGTTTATTCAGGAGAATGGCAGGCTGATGTCCTAGACCAGGATCTCCCGCATTTGATCCCACGTTCTTAACGAAGCAACAAACTGCGTCTAGACGATCGCCGCACTAGATGCAAGTTCACTAACTACAGTTAATAAACGCATTTCTGAAATTTGCTTAGCAGCGCTTCGAGCCCAGACTAGAAGGGAGATACAAATCAAAATAAGACTTTTAACAAGATAAATGAAAGACAAATTCTACGCGGGCCGGTCGTCTAGAGAAGAACTCACTTCGGAAAGCCTGGTAGGATACAGCGGTTGTGAAGATGCGTACCTTCGCTGCGTCTAACACTTTGGCATGGTGGGGGTCCTGGGTTCAAATCCCAGCCGGTCCATCTACTACACATAGGTAAAATATTGGGGTCGCAATATAGGACACTTGACCTTCGAATTTGATTGTAGCGCGCTGGTTCTACAAATGCGAGCCAGTACTCCCTGAATTAGATAACGCGGGGCGTCGCTTCCACAAGCGCCAGATCTACTACAATTTAGCCAAGCTCGTCAAGGAGAACCCCGGTCTAACGGGTTGACAGATTGCTCTAAAAATTGGGAAGACCTGTTTCCCAGGTTACGCCCTTCCTCAGGAATCTACGAAAGTACTGCAATGCGCTCGAGGTCGAGCGGGCTGGTTTTATCCTCACACTCGGCCTCGAAGAATTTTTGCAGATTTCGTGCGTGAAGAAGATGCTCTTGAAGCTGAGGATCCGCCCACATTTGCAGAGCGAATAACTCTTCTGAAAACATATATTACACACTGTCTTACACTCTATAATACATGCCAACTATAACTATCCGAATTTCCGAGGAAGAAAAGAAGAATCTGCTTCAGCGCGGAGAGATTTCAAAATCTGTTCGAGAAGCAGTTAAGCTCTATCTTGACGCAGACATATCTCGAGAACTTTTGGCAAGACTTGAGGAGCTTCAAAGAAAGAATCCTGTGAAGACCACGACCAGCAAGGAAGTTCGTATGATAAATGAGGATCGGAACCGTTGATGGTTGTTGATACTAGCTATCTTGTCGAAGGGCTGCTCAAGAATGATCAACTCCTTAAGAGCGATTTGCTTGTCACTCTAGACTTAGCCGTGTATGAGACTGCAAATTCAGTTTGGAAGCATGAATTCTTACTGAAGGACATTAATAATGGCGCAGAGTATTTGTCGATTCTCCAAGGTTTGATCGAGTCAGGAAAGATTCAGTTAGTTCATGTTAGCAAAGAAGCTATGCAAACTTCTTACTCTATCGCTTCTAAGAGCAGGCGTACTATGTATGATACTGTCTTTGTGGCTCTAGCCTTGGAATTGGGATTGGAATTTGCGACTTTTGACAAACATCAAGCTGAACTTCATGACAAGGTGTCCCACCAATCCTCCAAATATGGTAGGATTTGAACCCTCCTCCTTGTCCGTAGACTGCGAGAGGCCCTGGTTTTTCTCGAATGTTGAAATCTTACATAGTGTATGTCAATGAGTCTAGACAGGACCGAACCCAGTACACAGCGCTCAAGGGTACTAGAAGTTGACCTGAGTTTGCCTATGTATAGTGGATGGAACCCGGCCGGTCCACTTTGATATTCTACTTGAACGTCGAACTCGCCGTGAGCCATTCGCCTTTCTTCGCGCCTTTAATGTATCCCCAGTCCTTGCAAATAGGAAATAGAGAATGGAAATAAATGGAAGGGAAAGTAGGATGGCGCAAAGACAAGAACAAAAAATCAGATGGTTCTCCTCGATTCCGGAGTTCAAGAAATGGAACAATGATGTGAGGCCGCATAGAGCAACCTCAAGACTCCAGCGGAAGCCTGCTACGCGAAGATGCTAGAAGCTCGATGCTATTGAATATCCTTCATTCACAGAAGCGTCATCCTAGATGCGAAATGATTTCTGGAAAAAAAATAACCGATTTTTTTACGACAATCCTTTATACCTCTTGAATACTCCGATAAATGTTCAATAATGAAGGTTGAGCTACACTCGGGACAAGAAATTCTGAAAGCTCAGCTACAGATAGGCAAAAAGGATGATGGATTCCTCATATGTCATGGATTTGGAGGTTCGATTTACGAACCTGAGGAGTCTTCGGTTGCAGCAGACCTTGCAGCAAGGAATTACACCACAATGATAGTGAGTCATAAAACGGGCGGCCGATTTGACCTAATTTTCCAAGACCAAGTTAGACAGCTGATCGATGCCGTGACGTATATGCTGAAGGAAATCCATATGAAGCGCGTACACCTCTTCGGGATCAGCATGGGCGCATCAAATGCTTTGGTCGCCTCTGCGATGGATGGTAGAATTGCGTCGGCCGCCTCAAGCTCGGGTATCATGGACTGCGAAATTTGGTTGAAGGGCTTACTGAAGAGAGATTTCGAAAGATTTGTCTCGGATCTAGCTGCTTATGAAGTCTCCTTATTGAAAGGTGAACGCAAGTCCTCGCCGCTTTTCAAGGTTGCAGATCTGCTAGAAGGAGGTCGGGACGCAACCAAATCTCGAACAAAGATTAGAGGCCGTACTACCAAAGTGTCAGTCAGGACCATCAGATCTATGCTTACTTATAAGCCGATTATTAGTGCTAGGGGTATTTCGGGAAAGCCAGTTTACTTTTTTCATGGCACCAATGATCAGCTGGTCCCGCATTCGCATACTCTTGAGATGTACAAAGCGGTGAGAGCCAGAAAACGTAAAATTCTGATACGTGGCGGTGGGCATGAAATGATTCTCGACGAGAGCATAAGGAGAAGAATCACGACGTCATATTTGCGCTGGTTGCGCGAGGATAATCTTCTTGAAGAATAGAGGAATGCATTTGTTATTTTTCGGCTAGCGCCAACTAATGCATTCCATGTAGTTTTTCCGGACAGTTTCGAAATAATAAATACTTTTTATCTATCCAACCAATAGCAATAGTCGCATCTATACAAATCGAGTACCTGCAAAATCAAGGCAAAAATCGTCTCGCGTTTTCATATCTGAACACGAATATCTAAGCAAACGTCACGGTATTGAAAATGGGCGCTGTGGAGTCGCCACTGAAAAGCGGGTCGACGTAGAAGCCGGAAATCACATTCTTGTTCCACACAATCGAACCGTCACCATACCATAGTCTGGTCACTCCGAGCCAAGCGTATGGCGCATCGCTGTAAATCTGCGCGTATGCCTTGCTCACCTTAGATTGAATATAAGTGACGTTGTTGCTTGAAGTAAGTGCGGTAACGGCAGCTTGGACAGTGGGGTTATAATATGCTGCCCAGTTTCCCCAAAGGGATCCATTACTCACAAAAGAGACCCAAAAATCACCCGGTGTAAGGGTGTTTGGAGCCCAGTCCGAACCTCCAAGAATGGACAACTGGCCTATCTGGGCGGCATTAGCTACGTTAGTCGAGTAACTTCCATAGCTTGCGTAATAATCCGAGCTTTGTTGCGACACAATGCTGATATCGATTCCGATTGCGCCCAAATTCGCTTGCACTATTTGCGCAACCAAGGAACAATAAGTACAGCCTGAGACGATTGTGAATGTCATAGTGGGCAAGTTAGAAACATGAGCCTCACTCAAATATTGTTTAGCAAGAGTTATGTTGTACTGATACGGTGGAAGATTACTAGGATTGTAATACTGTTGCCAAGCTGGATACTCTGGG
>DAHVAI010000424.1 GCA_027314685.1 Nitrososphaerota archaeon
TCGGTGATTTCGCCAGCATTGTCAATTTTCTAATGCCATTCCCAGAAATGAAAAATCCGTTAGATGATATCTTTAGCGTCTTTCAATCACTCAAGGGAAAGACAAAATAATGCTTCAGGAAAATATTGTCATAGGTAAGATTGTTGAAATTGACGGTCTCAACATTAAGGTCGAGATTGGCCATGACCAGGACATAAGGAAGATCCTACTGCAATGGAACATCAAAAATTATCTGATATCAATTCACAAATACGTATTTGCGATTTTGCCAAACAACAAGAAGATAATCGCGAGAGTTACTAAAGTCTTTGACAAAGAGCTCTTCCAAAGCAATGATATTTATGACAAGGAACATCCCAAGTATCTCGTGGAGGCCGTTCTTACGGCGATCTACGATGACTTTATGGGGAAGCTCGACACCGGGATTAACACTTTCCCTATCATTGGCGCCGATGTTTTTGTGCTGGACACCCAGATCTATGAACATCTACTGAATGTCACCTCGGATTACAGACTTGAGATAGGGCAGAGTTTTGCAGATGAAAACCTCAAGCTAACCGCTAATCCGGATATCCTATTCGGAAAACACCTTGGCGTATTCGGAAACACGGGAACCGGTAAGAGTTGCACAGTTGCCTCGTTGATCCAGGGCCTCAAGAGAAGACTGCGCGACAAGAACGGCAACCCGGTAACGGTAGAACCGAAGATCATTATTTTCGATGCAAACAACGAATACAGGCAAGCGTTTGAAGCAACAGGATTCAAAGTCAGGTACATCTCAAAAGAGGAAATAAAGCTTCCCCATTATGCTCTGAGCATGAGCGAGTATGTTGAGTTTTTCGAGGCAAGTTCCGGCGTTCAGGCTCCAGTACTTGTTGAGGCAATCGGAACCCTAAGAGACAAGGGTGGTTATTTCGACTTGAATCGCCTGAGTCCTAAAATAGAAAGTATCGTTACCGATAAGGCAGCGGGCAACAATTTTAGCTATAGCCAATGGAGAGGTTGGGTATCAACGATGATGAACCGAATAGAGAGGCTCAATGCAAACGTTGAGTTGCAGAGAATCATAAATACTAAGGAGAACATTGTTGACGGGATAATCGATGGTAAGGACGAAATCACGATCATTGAGGCCGACTTTGATCGCAGAGAGTTGGATGTCCTTATATTCATCTTCAGCAAGCTTCTATACAAAAGAGCGATTGAAGATCGCGGGAAAAAGAATATTCTAGTCGTTTTCGAGGAGGCACACAGGTACATTAATGAAGCTGACGTAGAAGACTATTCCTTGGGTAATTTCTATATCGAACGACTTGCGAGAGAAGGAAGGAAATTCAGCTTGAGCTTGGTAATCTCGAGCCAGAGGCCCTCTGAACTTTCTAGGGTGGTCCTCTCGCAATGCAATTCCTTTATTGTTCATCGTCTCACAAACAAGAGCGATTTAGACTTTGTCAGCAGAGTTTTGAGAGCAGACAATTTGGAACTGATTAAGGTAATACCGGGACTTGAAAAGCAGTATGCCATTACCACGGGTGAAGCATTCAACTACTCTGATATCGTGAAAATTACAGATGCTGAGCCCGTCACAGACAGTAAAGATCCGGAAGTGATTGCAAATTGGCTCCTGTCGAACGGGACCGCAACGAAGAAAGCTAAAGAAAGAAAGAAAGCGAAAAAGAGACCAGCCAACAAGAAACCTCGAATTAGGAAGAGTTAGGCCTGTGGGTATCTGCGAACTAACCTGAATGTAAGAAACGCAACATGACACCAAGAGAGGAGCAACGCTTACTCGGTATTAACGAGTG
>DAHVAI010000426.1 GCA_027314685.1 Nitrososphaerota archaeon
GTGCTACTGAGGCATACTAGTATAGCTCCCCTGGAAAAAGTCAGCACTACTTACACAGCAAACAGAACTGTTACGTCGACTTGCACGCTTCAATATCCCAGGTGTTGACTATGAAAAAAACGAGTCTTCTAATCTTACTTCTTTTCGCGTCAGTTTTGCTCGTGCCCTTTTTTGCTAGCTCAGCATCGACTTCGACTGAAACTGAATCGCTATCTTACACTGTAAACAGCAACCCTGGAATCAATGACCATGGGTTGATTCTATACATGCCGGCCAACAACAATGTTAACGACTATTCCGGCAATCTCAATAATGCAGTCATTCATCAGAACTCAACATACCCATTCGTTCTCGCAAACTCGACGAGTTGTTTGTACTCAGAGTGCATTCAGTCTAACGGCGGTTATGCAGCCATCAATATCTCGAGTACACTTGAACCGTCTTCTCAATTAACTGTTAGCGCGTGGCTATACTCCTCTGGTTGTTCGTTCTACTGCTTTGCTGTCAGCGCTCAACAAGCATCGAACTGGGCTTTCGACTTTGGCCGAGATGGTCAATGGTATGCAGAAATTCAGACTACGAATAGCTCCGGCACTTCAAGTCAACACGTGCAAGGAACTCCAAACGTTGTTTCAGGTGCAAAACAATGTCAGACAAATAATTTTCCCTGGAACGGATACATAGACGAAGTCAGAGCATACAACATAACTGAATCAGCATCCTGGGAAAAGTCAATGTATCAAGCTACTGTTCTCGAGCCATATGTCACGTTTCAATTAAACGACACTATGTACACTCAAGTCATAAACGGAAATCCTCAAACTCTTGTGCGTGATTACGGAACCGAGTTTAACGTCTCTTACTCATTGCCTACGATCAACAATTATTCGAGCGCAACGCTCGTAACTAGCCCGCTATACTTGAATTATGGTAGCGGAAGCTACAACGTAGCCTATGTATCTATCCAATCGACTGGATCAAGCGGAGTCTTGAACACCGGGCACCCAGCTTATTATTCTCAAACTACTACGACGCAGACGACAACACCTGTAATGTCAAAGTATTCCGCTGTGAGTCTCTACACGATTTTAGTTATAGGCGTTGTCTCTGTTTCAGCTATGATATACTTGGGCACGAAAAAGCGCGATTATGGAAGCGGTTTCAGGACGGGTTGAACTTGAGCGCAAAAACTTCTCTTCTCAGAGTACTAATTACTAGCGTATTACTAGCAGTTTTCATCGTGTTCATCGTGAATCCTAAGGTGTCACTAGGCACAGTTTACGACATTTCTTTGATAGCAGTCGTCGAAATTGCTGCAGTCTTCATAGCTCGCACGATAACAACCGGGAAGGTCCGGGGTCAAATAATCCGGATCCTTCTCCTTTCCGTCGCCTTCGCTGCAATCATAGTTTACGTCTTGCAGCCTGCGAGTCCAGGGCTGAGTTTCGACATGGTTGTATTGTACGTTTTGGGCATAGAAGTTTTCGGCTTAATTCTTTCTAGTGTGCTAGTGTACTCTCCGAGTTCAAGTGCGAGGCCCGGACCATGATGCGCGAAGTTCTCCAGACTTTGATCATTTTGTCATGTGCAGCTGCTGCAACATCGTTTGTTTTGTGGCTAGCTTCTGAAAAGAAGCGAATAGTCGAGATGGTCTAGATTGGAAGCATACTTTGAAAGCGGCACGTTTACGGACAAAAAGCGTGTGGCTTTGAAACAATTATTGATTGAGAGCGGACAGACAAACGAGCTGACGCTTCGCAATAATGTGAGAAGACTTGCAGAGATACTCGACCCTGAAACTAAAATGTGCAACGAAGCAACAATACTTCGAAAAGATGTAATAATGGTTAGTTGAGTGCAAACAATGGAATTTTCAAGTATTGAGCTATCCAAAAAAGACGACTTGAGCATGAACACCAAAACAAAGCGTGTGCAACCTGACGCTATTCGATGCCCAAAATGCAAGAAGCTTTCAACGTACTCGCTTCAAGTGACTCGTATCTCGAAGGGCAAAATGTACAGATATCAAAGGTTCCTGCACTACGACAAGCGCAAAAGATCCGGGCGTTCATATTGCTACGAGCGAGTGAACTGACTATGTGCATATGTGTCCAGTGTCACCATTGGTTCGCAGAAGGCTTGGGTTCCCTGCGAGCGGATCCCCAGGGCAATGAGCAGCCGGTCTGTTTTGTTCATTCTTCCAGGGTCGAAGAGTGATGGGCAGATGGGATAGCAGGGAATCGGATTTTGAACGATACTCTCGTCTATATCGTGAGCTGCAAGACTATCTCTACTTGAGCTTCATCTTCATCCTCCCTTCGTTGTTCATCATTCACAATTTGGCGATAGATCTATCTCCACTGTTTGTATTGATCCTCCCTTTAGTCTACGTGCGCAAAAGACTAGAGTCGTTGACCCATTTCTAACCCTGGAAGCTAGGGGTCAAGCATCTGAACAGTATCAGGAACAGGATATTCTAAGGGCGGTGTCGTCAAGCAACCGCCCCAAGATATTCCGACGCTGAAGGAGCTAGGAGTCACAAAGTCAGAAAAAGTCATGCTTGCTGTATATGTAGATATAAGAAACAAAAAGGGAAGATGCGTGATAACACACAAACAAACTTTATCCATTCAAACAACACACAAACACACATGAAATTCATCGACAGAGTAGAAGCAGCAAGAAGACTAGTACACCTGAAGGGATATGTCTCAAAGCAAGACTTTGAAGCATCGCTGGAAGTGTCATACAACTACGTAGCGCAAATCAGCAAAGCTATGCTAGCGCGTGATAGCGAAATCATAAGCACAGTCTTAGTCTATTTTGGTAGTAATATCAATTCACGAGAAAGACTGGAGGGGTTTTTCACTAAAGACCACTACTCAAAACTCGATAAAGAGTCTGATGAAAACAACAAGAAGATAGTAGCTTCAATGTCTTAGTTTTGACTGACAAAAGACCCCTACCTTTTCGCAAATCGAGACTTGAGCGTGACCGCGCGAAGTTTTTTCCTGATTCTCTTCCGGGGAGGTGGCGGGGGAGAGTACAGACACACGCACGAGCTAGCTCGTCTTTGAATCACGTCTGATTCGGTCAATGTGCCCTTGAATCGTTGAAGGTGCTTTGTCAAGTGCTTCTGCTATGTCTCGCACGCTCATGCCTGATTTGAACATCTTCGCCACTTTAGAGTGAATCGTCTCTTCAACAACCTGAATTTGGTCACTCTCATTCAACAGATGATAGAATCTTGAGCGTTCATCCACGCAGTCTGATAGAATAATCACACAAACATTCTCAGGATATCCATTTTTGTCAAAGTTTTCTATACAGTCTGCACAAAGATAAGCTCTGGAAGAGTCTTTAATCGCAGTGGCAAACGTCTCTCTCTCGTCTACTTTGCCACACTCTGCGCACTTTACAGATAGCTCCCGGTTCGGATCCTCCCAGGTGACAGGGCTGAAAGCCCTAGGTGAGACTTGCTCGATTTTCAGATAGAAGATTTTACTCATGTTTACTCAATCCTCGCAATTCCCTCGTCTAACGCGCCTCGGTGACGAATAAATTCGGTCTGAGCGTGAATGTGACGAAATGACGAATAAATTGAGTTTCCAGGGGGTGTATGTTTTGTATTCGTCACCGATCTCCAGCGAGGGATACCCCTGGAAGTGCGAATTAATCGTCACAATCGTCACATTCGTCACACTTCTTCACCCTCTATCAATTGCTTTTGCTCCTTGATGTCGATTTCAGTCGGCTCGCTCATCTCGTAGATAGAACCGCATAGTTCTTTGGTTAGAATCAGGTGCGTTCCGTCGCGCTTGTGGATGGCAGTTTTGCCTTTGATGAATCCGAGATCCTTTAGCCATTTTGCAACCGTCTTTGTTTTTGGCTCATCCCTGATCTTCTCTATACGTTCATGTTCACCCGAGCCAACTATCCTTTCGCTCATTTCCCTGGTAATGTCCTTGAGAAGGATGTCTGCATCACGTATGAGGTTGTCATCACCAGCTAGCTTTCCGTCATACCTTTTGCGCAAACCTTTTGCTTCAATTCTATTCAGGATTATCTGCGCAAATTCTTCAAAGTCTGCGTCCTTCGGTTCTGCCTCTTCCTCACGCCTTTTGTTCAACGCCTGGATAAGATATTGAATGATATCGGCTTCCAGGATGCGCTCGATTAGAATAGCTGAATATGTTAGCTGGCTTTCCCTTGCAAACAGAACGCGCAAGAGTAACTTTTCTCGATCATTGAATTTTGTCGTTAGATCTTCATAGATACTTTTTCTTTTTTTCTGGATATCAAATTCTGCTTTTTTCAGGTCCTGGAGATCGTTTCGTTTCTGAATATGATAGAATCCGTTGTGAATCGCCTTTGAAATCGCGCCGAATCTCCAAAAGAAAAGCTTCTCAGCAAACTCCGGAGCATAGGTCAGCCTGGCTTTGTTTACTACTGCAAGCTTGAAGTCCTTAGTCCTTGAAAGTTGGATTTCCGCCAAAGCCCTGGAGAGAAGAGCTGCGTTTGCTATATCTTCATGTATTGCATATGTGAACGTTGAAAAATGCTCGATGACATCAGGCTCGTTTTTCTCATTATTCCAGCGTACAAAAAAAGAGTCTCTCTCATTTCCAGTTCTTGCCATTGAAAGGCCCAGTCCATCGTCTTCTTTTTCCGTTGAATCAAGCTCATCCTGGTGCCAGGCAGGCTTTAGTAATTCTGTCAAGCGTACGCGCGCTGCAGGAGAAACAGAGTCACCCAGAAGACCGTGGTAAGAGATCGCGCTTCCTGCTTTGAGGATAGTGGATTTTCCGGCTCCGAAGGTTGCGCTGATCGTCACCTGGAATACAGAAGAAAGTAGGACTAGGAGATAAGATTGGAATACATTAAGCGCCAGGATGTAGGGGTGATAATCTTCTTCATAGTCTCCAAAAAGCTTCCAGTAATTGACAACGATATTGAAAAGCTCCTGGTCGTTTGGCATCGGTAGCTCGTCACGGATCCAGGCGTCAATTGCCTCCATACTCGGGACGTGAACTAATCTCTGCATCGCTGAGAAAGAAAATTGTGGGGGTCTTTCGTCTAGTTTGAAATTAAAATCTTCACCAACTTTTAAGAAATAAGATCCGTTTTGCGATTTCTTGTCTCCTGGGTCATCGGGATAGAACTGGGTCTGAGCTGTTCCTCTTCTCCCTTCACAGTACCACAGATAGTAAGCGCTCTTTGAGACTGTTCCGATATAATCGTAAATCAAATATTTCTCTTCGGATATCTTGACGATACCGCCTTTCGCGCTGATAGTCTTTTCAATTTCTTGCATCATGTAGCCGCCTCAAATTTTGTGCTTACTGGCGGAGCCGTTGACTCTGCTGAAGCTGTTTGCATCGCTTTCTTCACTTCTTGCAAAAGAATTGCTAAGGCCTCATGTTTCTTTATAGCAAGCATCCGGGTGAGATCTCTGACTCTTCGCTCGTTTCCTTCGATAAAGGCAAGAAATCGGTCTGTAAAATTTCTCATATCAATCGCCTTGTGCCCTGGAAATTCTCGAGTGAAGTAGTAGCGTGCTCTGAGAATCATCACTATTTTGTTCATACAGTCGACGCGATAGCGCGTTGTCATATCATATTCCTTATCTTCATGCACAAAGTCAATCCAAACAACACCAAGATTATCATCCAGGTCAAATCTGAAATCTTGAAACTGCAAATTAATCACTCTTCAATTTTAGATAGTAGCCACACGTGAAGGGAGATTCAGCGCTGAAACAATGCGGCTGTTTGTGACCCTCACCCCCATGGAGATGATAACGTCTGCAGTATTGACACCAAAATTTGACACCCCCGGGATAATCTTTTCTTGGTTCACACTCGATTATGGGTATTTGATCTTCGTAGCCGAGGATAGTCGTCACACGTGGAGTTCTCATGATGTTTCAAGCTCCTTTTCAAAATCAGTATGCCGAATTGCTTCTTTGGCAATCCTGGAAAGCCCAAGTGCCGTGCGCTCGCGATTAGTCTCTATTACGATATCGACAATTCCACTGTTACTTTCGTAAGTAAGACGATACTTCGTAACTTTATATTTTGAAAGCTGCTCAAGCATCATTTGGATTCACTAGCTGGTTCCTAGTGGGTTCGGATAGATGCACTGCTCCAGGGCTACTCCCTGGGGCTAGGTTCAATTTTGAAATTTTATCTAAACAGCATTGAAGCGAGATTCTAATCTCGCGGAGTTCTTGTTTGTCTGCAGGAGTCATTTTCGCTCAAACTCTTTTTCAAGTCTCTGTTCTACTGCTCGAGCGATGAATTTAGATCTTGACGTATCACCGCGCGCTTTATCGAGCTCTTCTAAAAGCTCATACTTTAACGAGATAGTTACTATGTGAGCCATCAAATTCCTAAAGTGCAATACTCTTAATAACTAATCCCATTAGTATTAGTGACTAATGGCAAACTGGCAAGTTGCTGCTCAGAACGAGCTAGAAGTAAAGTACTATCTGTCGCAGCATCCAGGAGCTAGCTTCACTGACCTCAAGAGTGTTGTAAAGTATGATTTCACACTAAACAACGTTCTCAAGCGACTTTCAAAAAAGGGTCAGATTTACGAGGGATTAAATCGTGACAAGAATCGCCCAGGGTATTTTGTCAAGTCAACTTATCAAAATGATGTTGATCGCATCATGATAACTGCGTTTCAGCATGCACAGCAAAATACAGCACTTTTCAAGACGCTCATAGAGAACGCGAACGCAAGTACTGAGCTTGTGTTGGGTCTACTCGTTCAGGATCAAATGAGAATAATTCTTGAATCGATAAAGACGATGTTAGAAAAACCGCAACTCGTTGAAGGGATTACGCTTCTAAACATGAGAGAATTACAGCTAAAATTCGCTATTGCTTACAAGAGACTTCTCAAAGACCCTGGAAGAGCTATTGAGATTTGCACTAAAGAAATCGAAGCACTCGAAAAAGACGCACAAGAAGCTAAGCAGAGTCTTCAATCTGTTTAGTTATCTTCTTGATCTCGACTTCGAGCATATCACCAGGGTCTATCCTTAATCGTTCACAAATGGAAACTGGCAGCGTGGTATATCTCCCGACTTTTTGCCCCTTCAGTTTTCTTCCGCATACAATAACGCTAATAATCTGTTTTGGTTTTTGAGTTGTGTTCATGTCGTCGTATGCTGTTTTTCGACGGATAAACTTTCTATCCTGTAGTCCAGGGGTTCTTGACCCACAAAAGAGGCCGGAAAGTATCAAAAAAGGCGTTTATAACGTGATTTTGAATTGTCTAACCCTCATTACGAAATGATCTGTTCGCCTACCGATTCAGCTGACATGTTCTCGAAAATTATTTTCTTCAGATTCTTTGTTAAGCGAAGCGGATCTTCGTTCTGCCATACATTTCTGCCTACCGCCAGTCCTGTCGCTCCCGCTTGCATTACGCCGCTAACTTGTCTCAGAAAGTCCAGATCTGTGGGAGCTTTCGGTCCCCCTGACATGAAGACTCGTGCCTTGCCTGCCGAGCGTACTGCCCAGGAGAAGGATTCAGAGTCTCCAGTGTACTTGATTTTGACTGCGTCAGCACCTAGCTCGAGACCTACTCGGGCAGCGTAGGCTACAATTTCCTGCGATGAATCATTAGCCACTGCCTGACCCCTGGGATAGATCCAAGCGATTGCAGGGATCCCTCGTTCGTGCGCCTCTTCCTGTATTGTTCCAAATTCTTTGAACATCTCGCCTTCGAACTGGCTTCCCAGATAAATCGTGTATCCTATCCCTTTTGCTCCGAGGGAACCTATCGCGTATTCGACCGAGCAGTTCTGCTTCGAGTTCGGCTCCATCTTGGGAAGAGCTGATTTCCCGTTAACCTTCACAATCAACGGGATCTTTCCGTTGTAGTATTTCTCAGCCAACCCTTTCTGAAACACAATTCCATTAAAGCCGCCCTTCACAGCGATGTCCATGACGTATGAAGGATCGATGTTCCTTTCGTTGAAATCGGTTGACGGCCCATGTTCAAACCCCTGATCGTAGGCCAACAAAACGCTTTTGCCGTTTCTGAGGAATGCCGCCATACTTGCTACTCTTTTCTTCGGCATTTGATTCACACCAAATTGTCTCATGTGCCTTATTTAACCGTAAACTTGTATTAGCATCGAATGTAATTGGCAAATGTCTATGTTTCTCGAAGATTCATTTCAGGAACTTGAACGAGATCTATCAAAAGTCTATGAAGCTATTGCGAAAACTGCTCAGATAATTTCACGACAGATGCCCTTTCGCATAGGCATGACCAGCAAGCAAAATCCATTCGGCGAAACCCAAGCGGAATTAGACGTTTTTTCGAATGATAGCTTCGCAAAGCAGCTCTTGGATACAGGACGAGTCGGTTGGGTTGCCTCTGAAGAACTCGAAAAGCCATTGGGTGGTTTCGTCCAAAACAAGGATTCGATTTCCGTTGCAATGGATCCACTGGACGGGTCTTCGAACATCACTACGAACAACCCTCTCGGGAGCATCTTTGGAATCTGGCGTGGCGAACTCCCGCAAAAGGGGAGTCAGCAGATCGCTTCAGTGTTTGTCACTTATGGTCCCACACTTACACTTACGCTCGCAGAATCAGGCATCGTCACTCAGTATGTCGAGTTGCGTGATGGTAAGGATTCGGGTCGATTCGTGCTTGCGTACGAGGGGATGAAGATTCCTGAAAAACCGGAAGTCTATGGATTTGGCGGAAAGAGATCAGATTGGATACCCCAAGTAGAGAAATTTGTTTCCGGGCTAGAAGCACGAGGACTGCATCTTCGCTATGGTGGAACGTTTATCGGTGATTTTAATCAAATTCTACAACGTGGAGGTATCTTTTCTTATCCTGCACACAAGAAGACCCCTAACGGTAAATTGCGAGTCTGCTATGAAACAGCCCCGGTGAGCTTCCTGACCGAACTTGCTGGTGGCACTTCCAGCAATGGTTACGGTTCAATACTCGAGATCGCTCCTAAATCACTCACCGAGACAAGCGCCTTCTACATCGGAAGCAAAGGAATTATTCAAGAGCTAGAATCAAGCATTGCAAAGTAACGATGCGAGTCTCTTAAAACGGCAAGAAAATCTCAACTTGAGTAAGATTATGCAACGCGGCCAGGTGCAGCTACAAGGAATACCATTTCCATACACTGTTAGGGAACAGGGAGCTTCTATCGAACTACTGAAGTTTGATCAAAACGCTGAACAAAGAGTTGCGAGTTGGGCTGGCGAGAACTCCTTGGAAGGGGACAAACAATGGGGAATAATTGCTCAATCAAAGACGAAGAATGAAAACATTTACCTGTCTCTTGCATTTAGGCATGTCCAAAGAACAAGGTTCAAGCTGACTAGCGGAAGAGTGGAACAGGTTACAGAAGAATCGACTGAGCCGGAGATCGGCGAGTTTCACTTCAGGGATGATGGAATCCTCGAACTGTACTCTTATGGTGCCAAACAGAGGACCGCACTTTCAAAGAGTTTCATTGAAACCTTTGGCAAAGATAGTCTCAGAAAGCTGTACCTGCAGAAGGACGCCATGAAAAGCCTTATGACCGAAACGATAGAAGTGAGCTCAGTCTCTCTCACCGGTCTCGGGAACCCCTTCTTCAGTGATGCTACGCTAAGCGGGACTGATCCCACAAACTCGAAAACCTTCAAGGAACTGGTAGCTGCGGGCGAGATAAAGTCATTCAAAGGCAAATTTGCGTCAGGCGACTCCGTCAGCGATTCTCCGCTCATTGTTACAATACATTCATCTTGCAAGATCAGGTTCTTTTCCGGTCAGACACCAGTCGCTCAAACTGAGATTGAAGATTTCGCAAAAAGAATAGCTGATATTGCGATAGAGGTTTCAGATGTCTGAAAGCATCTTTGAAACGTATGGGCCGTCGTCCCTATAGCCTCGCTTCCTGTAATATTCCCTTGTTCCCACAGCCGAGATGATCACCAATTTTTTCTTCGAAAACTCCCTTGCTATTTTCTCAGCTTCTCCAAGCATTCTTGTCCCAAGCCCTCGATGTTGGCTGGATTCTAAAAGCGCCTTCTCACCCACAGGAACGACCTTTCCATACACGTGTAATTCCCTGACAAGGGCGGCGCCGTCGCGAATTTCGGGCCTGTATTCTTGTCCCGAGGGTATCCTCAATCTTAGAAAGCCAAATAGCGAATCAGATATATCATCCTCATAAGAGAGGAACAGTTCTTTTCCGCCCGAAGCATCATATTCAATCTTCTTAAGCTCAATTTTCGAAATATCAATCACAGTTGATTTTCTGTGGCCGACCTCGCGGCATCTAATGCATCTGCAAGTGTGATTTCTACTTTTCATTTCGTCAAGTACTATCTGCCGAAGGTTACCGGAACTGTTTCCGCCTGCAATCTCTTCCTTAGGAATTTCTCTCTGTATTCTCATTATCCGTAACCAAGGCGGCACTTGTCTCTTGAATTCGCATAAAATCTCCACAAGTTGCTCAGTCGAGTATGGCGAGTACTTTCCTATCTTTGTGAGGTTGTATAGACTGGTTCCTTCGACAACAAGCGCAGGATAGATCTTGAGCATGTCGGGTTTATATTTCTCGTCACTCATCAGGGTCAAAAGATCATCAAGATCCTTGTCAGGATCAGATTCCGGAAGGCCCGGCATCATGTGTGCTACCACTTTCAAACAAGAA
>DAHVAI010000027.1 GCA_027314685.1 Nitrososphaerota archaeon
ACATTGAATCGTTTCACAGCACTCTGAAGACAGAGTACATCTGGCCGATGGAGTTCGGCAGCTACGGTGAGGCCGCCGAATACATGCCACAAGTATTCGGTGACTACAACAATGCCAGACTCCATTCCGCAATAGGTTATAGAACACCTGGAGAGTTCCACATGAAATGCAAGAAACAGCTTGTGCCGGAGGTGGTTACATCAAATCTAAAGAGCGGAGAGTGATTCTAAAAACAGGGGTCCATTCCAATTTGTTGGCAAGTTACAGGTTGAGGGCAGGCATCGTGTATTCGGCTCTCGTCTCGTTCCTGATAATAGCATCGCTTCGAGACTTCCTTTTCGGCGATGGCATTTCGCCTGCGATTACGTTAGGAACAGGGTACTCAGTCACAATTTCCAGATATATTCTATACCCTTATTCTCATTGGCTATATTTTGGCTCAACAACTGGTACCGTCCCGATATTTGATTTACCTTTCCTACTTCCCACGTTAGGAAGCACTAATATAATAGCGATTCAGAAGATTCTCATATTGTCCGTTTACTGCTGGTTTTCTTTAATCTGTCTCAAAGTCTCAGACTTGATATATTTGACGTTTGGTGGAAGAAAAGGCGGCAAAGAAGTGTTGTTTTGTTCTATAATGCTTGTTCTCTTTTTCACAAACGCTGTTTCAGTTGTAGACTTAGGATCGTTTGTTATACCATTCTTATTTGGCATTCCTATTCTTGTTTACGTAATGATAAAGATCTACAGGTTTATGATGGAACTGGATAGGAATTTCGTCGATATTGTCAAGATCGCTTTAGCTATCTCATTTACAGTTCTAGGGGATCCACGCTATTATGTGTGGTCTCTTTTGATAATTCTGTTTGTTCTATTGTCATCCTTATTGAGGAAGAGTCAATTCATTCGTATTGGAAAGCTGTTCCTAGTCTTGATTTTTCTATTGATGCCAATCTTGTTGTTTACTTATTATTTGAATGTCGAGGGCTCTTCGGCATTAGTATATCATTCGCCTAGGACATTATCTTTCGAGGAAGTTGCATTTTTCTCTCGGATAAATCATCCCCTTCAGATTTTTGAGATGCTTGGAAGTTGGTGGCCCAGCCCTGTTTTGGCTCCACCTAGCATTCTGTACCAAGCTAGTCGATTAAGCTCCATAGGTGTTGTTGGCCAACCAGCTGTAATGGCACTACCAGGTGGTTTCGAGCAACAAGTGTGGCTGCTAACACTGATTTCATATTCATTGGTTTCTTGCGGTTCATTGTTATTGATGAAAAATCGTAACCCGCTTCTGTATTTCTCATTTGGATTTCTAATCATGCTTGCGGTGAGTATGGGGACTAATTTCCCCTTGAGGCCATTGGTAGATATTTATGTCGCGCTTGGCCAAGTTCCGATCATTGGTGGTATTCTGTCTGTCACTTTTGCAATTCCTAACTATTTCAATCAAGCCTCAATATCAATCTCGTTACTGATGGTTTCTTATGTCTTGTATTCGATGATTGAATGGCTCGCGTTATATAAGAGAGGAGGGCACAGAACATCAACTTGCCCACAAGAGGCAAGAGAAACGAGGCAATTTTACATTCGCATAATGGAAAGAAAATGTGGGGGCGCCTTTAGGATAATCTTGTTGCTCCTGCTCTGTTTCGTGTTGATTTTTCCCGGTTGGCAATTCTTTGACGGATCATTTTATCCCGCCGGTTGGTCACCTGGTCTGTCCGGCAACGGGATTCCAAGTTATGGGCTGTATCATCCGGTCAATCCTCCTAGCTACTGGTTGAGAGTCTATAATGACTTCTCAAAAGCCGACAACGGCTCTTATGCAATAGCATGGATTGGAGATCCTACAGGCTTCAGCTATAAGTGGTCTCCCGTTGTTAATAATTTCTACAATCCTTCTGTGACACCCAATGATGCGTTCTTTACAAATCTTTCCTATTTGATTGCAAGTAATCAGCCCGGCAAGACATACGTCTTGATGACCCTGTTTGGGGTAAGGTACGTTGTAGTGGACAACACAACATATTCATCCAATTTGAAATATATTAACTTCTTTAGGAACTGCAATGGCCTGGCTCTATACTACTCGAATCCACCAAACTTATGGGTCTATGAATGTCCCAACGCTACTCTATATCGCGATTCGCAGCCTTTCTACCTGAATTACGTTGGTTCAACAGACCCACTAACTCTCGAAAATTCATTTCTTCAAACGCTCAACAATACCCCTATTATTTCGGCCTACAAAGGACCTGGATATATTCAACTATCTGTAGGTGGAAATTCGATCAAGGGCAGTGAACTCTCAATGCTCTCTGAAAATCAGACATCACCAACTTCTGATATTCTGCCGTTTCCAGGCAATTTGACGTCGAGTTATTATCCTGTCGGCTCAACAAATGCCCCTTTGGGCAATTACTGGGTAGCCACTTCTTTTACAACCGGTAATCTGATGAACGTAACCAATGGCACAGTTGATTTGACTACCTAC
>DAHVAI010000447.1 GCA_027314685.1 Nitrososphaerota archaeon
AGAGAGATGAAGCCTGGGGCAAGAATCGTTTCATACGTACACAGGTTCGACAACTGGGAGCCGATAGTGAGTCAGGGCGAGTTGTATCTCTATTCAATTCCCATGAAAGGCAAACAATCGTCACAGACTCCATAGTAGTTAGCTAGTGCTTTAGTTGTTTTGTGAAAGGCACGAGCATTGGGGTCTCGCGCATATATTTCACGTATTGCTCGACGAAGAGCGCTCGCAATTCTCTTTCCTCGAAGGGTATCTGCACGGCTGCATACCAGATTAGGGCGACCAACATGGCGATCAGATTCAATGTTGAATTTGTGAGTAGACCCCATCCGAGCAGCTCGACCAATGCGCCAAGGTAGAGCGGATGTCTCACGAGCTTCTGAGGTCCTCGAAACATATATGGTTCCGAACGGCCTGAATTTCCTGGATAGAACTTCCTCTGATCATCTTGGCGAACGTGTAATACGTCGACGCGATCATATCTTGAGGCTTCCTGTATTTCATTAGCCAGAGGACCAAAGCGTCACCTGTTCCGATGACAATGTTCCAGCGATTCTAAATGCGTAAAGGAAATTAGGCGCTCTGGGAGGCTGAAGCAGGCTGACGATCAATCCACCGACGCTGGATAAACGCCTAGTTAAGAACAAGGATAATGAGGGAAGCTATAACCGTGGCTTTTTCTATTGTACTGCTCATAAACTAGATCTAGACTCGCGCGAATCGCTATCATTGAAAACTGTCTAATGAACCTCCAGCCGGTTGATTCTTCTTGGCGATTTGATCAAGAGACATGCCGCTGACCGCAGAAAAATCGTAATCTTTCGCATCATATCCTTCTTTGCAATATTCGTCCCGGTGCTTGATCAGGAGCCAGGATTCCTTGCTCTGCAGTCCCTTCGTCCTGACCAATGCGAAAGAGCCATGCAATTTCTTCCCGTAAAGATGAAACTTTAGATTACCTTCATTGAGACTCTTCCCAGCGACCTCTTGCGCCCTAACCATTTCCGTTATCTCATAGCGTACGCCCTTCTCCAATTCCAACTCGGGTCTGTATGTTCCTTCGTCCCAGATCATGACCGCGCCAGCACCGTAATCTCCACTTGGAATGACTCCTTCAAAGTTTCTGTACTCGAGTTCGTGATCTCCAGTGACCATTGCAAGTCGTCGCACCTTGTTGTCAAGTGTGGGACCTTTCGGGATCGACCAAGACGGCATTACGTCTCCAATCTGCAGTCGAAAGTCATAGTGCAAGGCGGTTGCCTTGTGCTTCTGAACCACAAAGACAAGATCTTTACCGCTGGGCAACTCGGTGTGATTTTTAGGCTACAGAAGCTCCTTAAGGATAGCTTGTTTGACGCATGGTGAAAAATTGATCTCATCTATACTCCGGGCGCTCGGGGCGGGAGTACTACTTGGGTTGTCGATTGCAGCGCCACCGGGTCCGGTCAGTGCCATGATTGCCCAGCGGATTGCGATTAAAAGGTCATGGATTCCCGGGCTTGTGATAGGCTTGGGTGCGATGACGGCCGATGGTGTCTATCTACTTATCACTTACCTTGGTTGGACTAGCCTAGTCTCGCAGAACAGAGGAGTGACAGGCTGGGTCTATCTCGTCGGCAGTCTTGTCTTGTTTCTTTATGCTAGCCTGATGATTCTGAGACATTTTCGAAACAGGGCAAAGCAGGTTGATTCAAAACCTCAGGTTGCAAGCAAGAAGGAGAGCACATTTTCATATGTAATTGGACTCACCATGGGATTTTCAAATCCTTTCCAGATCGCATGGTGGCTCACCGTAGGGCTAGCTTCGATCTCCTACTTTGGTTCGACAGTCATAATCGGATTCTTCGGAGGGATCGTGCTCTGGCTGTTCATACTCAGCGGTGGATTGCACTATGGTGCGAACAGGTATTCGAGCTTCGAGGCTATCGTATTGTACGGCTCCAGCCTGGCACTTTTCGGGTTTGCTGTCTGGTTCCTCTACAGCGCAATTTTAGTAATCTAGAATTAGGAAATTAGACTCAATGTCTGGCACACCGAGCAAATCGGCCCAGTCGAGACAGATCCGCAGTTATCGCATCGCATTATAGTCTTCGTATATTCGCTATCAAGTTTCATCGAGGATGCCATTGTCAGAACAGTCTTCAGCGTGCTGTATTTTATCCCCGGATGCTCTCTTTCCAATTCGTTAAGGTGCGTTCTGATCTTAGTCCTGATTCCTTCGTTCATGTAGGGGCAGGATTCTGTCTGGAACGGGAGCTTGTTTAGGTAAGCAAAGAAGGCAAGCTCTTCTTCGTAGACTTCCATGACCGGCTTTATCCTCCGCAGCTTGAAACCATTTTCCGAGGACTTGTATGCTGGATCAAGCCAAGTGATTCTCTCCGTATCGCCAGAATACAGGTTGATGAAAAAAGTCTGGAGAATATCGTCGAGGTTGTGTGCAGTTGCAACCACATTAACATCAAGCTTTTCTGCTGCAAGATCTATAGATCTCCTGCGAAGCGGTCCGCAAAAAGCACAGGACGTAGTCTTGATTTTTTTCCTAGTCCTCTCTTCGAGTGCCTCGTCCAGAGAAAATCCAAAGTACTCCTTGTATGAAGAAACCAGCAGCGGCACTCCGAGCGATTCCGCAAGAGCCTTTGCATTATTCACCGACTCTTCCCGGTAGCCTTGAATTCCTTCGTCAATGGTGAGTGCAAACAGCTTAGATCCATGACCCTTCATCACCGTATTCAAGATGTAGAGCAAGGAGGTCGAATCCTTCCCGCCAGAAAGCGCGACTGCAACCTTGTCCTTGTAGCGTAGCATGCCATGTTTTGAAATGGTCCGCTTTGCCTTGTCGAAGATTGAATCGTTGAAGCAGTTGGCGCAGAGCGACTCACCGTTGTATGCGCGGAAGAACACTGTCTTTCCGCCGCATCTGCACTGGGGCTT
>DAHVAI010000454.1 GCA_027314685.1 Nitrososphaerota archaeon
CGCCGATATCATTTACTCCAAACAGATACCTGTGCCCGAAGTACTTTGCATTGAGTCGCAAAACCTGTTCCATGAGGGCGCTGGTTTGAGCTGTAGCTACGTTCTGCGAGGCTGCCTCTGCTTCTCTTGCAAACACGTGCAGGTGATTGTAGATTCGCTCCAGCTCCATCGCAACGGCCCTGGTCCACTTTGCTTCTTGCGGGACCTCGATGCCGAGCGCATCCTCAACTGCTGTCACAAAGCACGTGGAGTAAGAAGCCGAGAAATTCCCCGCAGACCTTTCTAGAATGAGCAAGGCGTTTTCAGGATCCATCCCAACTACTGCCAGTTCGACAGCCCGCTTCTTGAAATTGATCATGGGTATCACCTTGGTGACTCTCTCTCCATAGGTGACAAACCTAAAGCCGCCGGCTTCTGGTATCCCTGAAGTCACTGGACCATACGAGAACGTGAAGACGCCATACCCTTCAATTTTGCTCTTGGTATCCAGATCGACCTGAACCCCTGGAGCTGCTTCCTGACCCCTCATCATAAGGCCAGCCTCTTCTCCCAGTTCCGACGGAGCGTCACTTAGAATCGTCTTGTTGTTTTGCGTGTCTGTCAAGACGGCAAACGTCTCGCTATCTATCTCAAAGAGAGTCGAGAGCTGGATTGAATCCTTGGGCTCTTCCCCTTTTCTTCTTTCTACAAACGTCGGCACCATGATCTTACTCACAATCCAAACGAGACCGCGGCTTGAAGCAGGACGGGAATCATGTAGATTCCTATCACCAGTGAGATGATGAGATTGATGAATGGGATGACTAGAGAAAGACGATCTTCCTTTGTAGCCCTTACAATTTCCTGTGTTTGAGCATTCGAATCCATGGAAACAGACGCATTCTCTTCTCCTGATCCGAATATCATCTTTATTGATTGCCGGTTTAGGGCGATGAATGCGTAAGCGTAGGATAGCCCGAGAAGCGCTGCCAACAGAAGATTTCCAGAGTTTACAGCCTGCGCCAGGATTAGAAACTCACCAATGAACACGCCGAATGGCGGAGCTCCAGTAACGGACAGTGCCGATAGCGAGAACAAGTATCCCGTGGATCGCAAACGATTCACAACGCCCTGAACTTCAGACATGTTCTTGCTGTTGTATGAAGCGAGTATATTCCCAGACTCGTAGAAGGCAGATGACTTGGCAAAAGCGTGCGCAACTATCTGTATCACCGCGCCAATCGCGCCCACCCCGCCTAGAGCAAAACCAACCAGTATTATCCCCATGTTCTCCATGCTGGAATACGCAAGCATTCGCTTGTAGTTGCGTTGATATCCCAGAATCACTGCAGCAACGAGAGCAGTGAATATTCCAAAGCCAATTGTGAGGTTTCGCATTGAATCAAAAGCCAGACTGCCTTGGAGCAGACCGAATGTTCTTGCAAATGCGTAGAGCGATGTGGGAAGGAGAATGCCAGAAAACATCGCGCTTACGGGCGACGGCGCCTCGCTGTGCGCATCCGGAAGCCATGCATGCATCGGCGCGATCCCAGCCTTTGTTCCATATCCTACTAGGGCAAAACCAACGGCAAGCGCCATGATCGGAACGTTTGCCACTGATCTTCCGATTAGACTTGAGATGGAGAGAGTTCCCTGAGAATAATATACGAACACTACGGAAAGTAGAGAAGTTGCCAGTCCTGCAGAAACAATGAGAGTGTACCTCCATGCTGCTTCGACGCTGGTACGTTCCTTCTCAAGCGCTACCAAGAGAGCGCTCGTGACCGTCGTAGCTTCCACGGCGATCCATATGAATCCAATATCGTTGACGACAACCGCGAGAACCATCGTAAACACAAAGAGATCTACAAGTGAGTAGTACCACCTGAATTTGAATAGAGGCTCTTTGGTGTGTTTGATGTAAAAGACAGAGTAAGCTAGCGATGTCAGGTATATCGATGCTATTGTTATCGTCATGACCTGCGTCAGGCCGTCTGAGTAAAAATAACCAAAAGTCCCCGAGATTCTCATCCCAATGATGAGGCCTGACGATATCACGGCAACAGCTGCACCCACCAATGAAGAGAGAATCTCTATGCCCTCGCGAGGGAGCAATGAAATTCCGGCTGCCGCTGCTGGTGCCGCAAGCAGTATCACAAACAGAATAGTTGAATCCGAGATTCTCATCCACTCAGCTGGTCAATGTCTGCAGGTTCGAGAGTGTGAAACAAGTCTCGCTCGGCTGATAGAATTACTCCGATTATCACAACGCCGAAAATGTCCAGAACAACTGCGAATTCAATCAGCAAAGGTATTGAAGGAGTGATCAAGGCACCAGCATAGAGGATCGCGTTCTCAACCTCGACGTACCCAGTCATCTGGACCAGTGCGTTCCTTCTGCTTATGATCAGAAGAAATCCAAGCAGCATCAATGAGAAGGGAACCGAGACCTGCGAGTTTGGAATGTACGGCTCTAGTATAGTCCTGAAAAGCGTGTAACCCATGATGATCATAATCACTCCGATGATTATTAGCGCTGGCACTCTCTGCCCGGTGCCGGTTTCTCGCAAAGTGTGCTTGAACTTCCTGACCTGATACAGCATTATTCTTGGGACAGTGAATCCTCTCATTATGGCAGTCAATATAGCAAGATAGAACAGCTCAATGTTCCCTGATTGTATCGCAAGTATTGCAAACAGTGCGGAAAGGAGAAACGATTGAACGAGGATTGCCCTAATCGTTGGATCGATAAACGACTGACCCTGCATGTAGAGAGCTGACAGGATTATCAGTATTCCCAGGAAAGCGATGAACTCATTTTCAAATGGAATCGCAATCATTGCTTTTTCAAACTCCTCCGCCGACGAGAAAGAACGCGATTACCGAAAGCAGTCCCAGGCTGAAAGATATGGCGAGAAAATCGAGTATCTTGAAGAGACGCAGCTTTGCAAGGGATTCTTCCGTGATTACGATGACGGCAATCAGCATGAGAAGCTTCAGGAACAGAGTCCCGGTCGAATAGAGAGCTCCTGTGATTGTGACACTGCTTGACAACCACCACGGAATGGCGAAAACATTGAGGAACACACTCATCAGAAGAAACTGCTTCATGTGCGAACCCCATCTGGACAGCGCGAGCAGTTTTCCAGAGTGTTCGATTACCTTGCCATCATCAAGCATCCCGAATTCCATCAGTCCGGAGCTCTCTACCGGGAGCCTACCGGTCTCGAATAACAGGAGCATGAAAAAGGCGCAGGTTACCAGAATATGAGTGGCTGACAAGTACCAGGACGAGGATGTAGCGAGTGTGTTGTTTGTCACGTACGGGTTGTTTGTTCTGCTAATGAGAGCCACCCCGAAGAACACCATTATCAAAGTCGGTTCTGCAAGCGCAGCAAATGACGCGCTCCTGCTCGCGCCCAGCGACGTGTAATTGGTCTTTGCATCCAGCGCTGCAATTATTCCCACTACACCTGCAAGCCCAAACATCAGCGCTCCACCCAAGAGGTCCAGCAGAATGCCGTAGGGTAGCGGGTAAGGAGTGACCACTGGAACAACCAACGCTATCACGAGATATGCGGTGAATGAAACAAATGGCGCGAGTATGAAGATTAGCGATGCATGCTCTGGGACAACGACCTCCTTGCGAAAGAGCTTTGAGAGATCGTAGTACGGCTGGAATATCGAAGGCCCGTGACGCGACTCCACCATCGCCTTCAGTCGATTTATGATGCCCGCGACGAGTGGCGAGAGGAGAACAACGATGCCAACCTGAATCAGATTTATGATCTGGAGTACGATAGCGTTCAACTCAAGATCCTCCGACCCAGATCAAATGTTGAAGTAGAGCTATTGACTAGTAAGGCCTCTAGGGCGTTACTGCTTCTCACCGATGCGGAACTTTGAACTAGTACCTGCATTTGGACGGACACACGCCTACCGCGACTCGCTCGAAGACGAAAACGCGATTTGTTGTTGTGCTATTGGTAGGCGTCATTGTCATGCAAAATTTGCATGAAGTTCATGTTTTCGCGGACGGACGCCACCGCCGCTTTCTTGTGTATGACAATCCCATTAAGGGTGTTAAGACTATAAAAATATAACTTTGATTCCCTCACAAACAGATTGATCTTTTGAGAATTGAGATGGTCAGATTGAAGGCTAGCTTCCGCCTAAAAAGATCCAGGAACTTTCCGTAAAAGCCTCCAAAGATAATTTCGACTACTGCGGCCGAGGCTGGTCCTACAAAGAAGAGGGTGAGTGATCTCGAGGTGTAAAGGAATATAGGGACGTAAACGACAGGCCGAAAGATAGCGCAGGCGACTTAATCTACTGCTAACTTTTTGCATTAGTCTTCATGATTCACAATTCCGGAGACTAGCTATTTTACATTCACATTCGCGTTTCCCATAAGACAATGTTGATTAAAACAGATGCCGTACATCCATGATAGTTAGCAAAGGAAGCGCAATCGAATATTGGATGCCAAACGAGTACTGCTTTACGCATTGGTTCTTTCTGTTGCAATCCTCGCAATCGAGCTGAGCGGTGGTCTAGTCTTCAGAAGCACAGCGCTTGTTGCTGATGCATTGCACGTTGTTACAGATTTGCTCACGATCTCATTCAGCCTATTCGCGCTTGCCCTCTCTTCACGGCCTCCATCCGGGTCAGACACGTATGGTTTCCACAGGGTGGAAGTGCTTGCGAGTCTAGTTAACGGTGTCTCGTTGATAGGAATCGTCGTCTTCATCATGTACACAGCGTATCAGAGGCTGCTGAATCCTCCATCAATCAACGTGGCTGGCACAATTGCATTTGCCGCACTGGCACTCGTTCTTAATCTTGCATCGTCCAGACTCCTCAGCAGGGCGCAACTGGGACTGCCTGATCACGAAAAAGACCTGAATGTTTCTAGCGCCAAAATGCACGTCTTGGGCGATGCGCTAGCATCCGTTTCAGTCATTATCGGCGCACTGGCCGTATTCTTAACCGGGATGCACTTCATCGACCCTCTGGTTGCAATATTCATCGGTCTCATAATTCTAAAGAGCGCAATCCAGATCACGATGCAAGGCGGTGCGATAATGCTTGAGAGATCGCCGATCAAAAACATGCCCGAGTTGCAGCAGAGGCTCGCAGATGTTAGTGGCGTTAGCGATGTTCACGATCTTCATGCCTGGCGAATCTGCTCGCACATTACCGTTGCAAGCATGCACGCCTGCCTGACCTCTTCCGGAAAAGAGAATTCCCAGCAGGTAAGGAAAGAACTGGAAAGCGAGCTCAGCGAATCAGGTGTGCAGCACGTCACTATCCAGTTAGAGGAAGAGTGCTGCGTGCCATCGCATAATCACAGGGAAACCTGAAAGTAATCGGCCACTTTGATTGCAGCTCCTATTGTTTGATTTCGGCAAGCGCTTACACTCATTATCACAGTTGAGAATCGTGTCCCGGGTATATCTATGATGAATAGTGATCGATTAGTCGAAGAGGTGCGTGGGCCAATTTGGGAACAGGAAGAAACACTGGACTTTCTGTGACACTTGCGATAGTGATTGTCTTGGTTCTTGCTGTCGCTGCCTTGTCTGGCATCTATTTTGCGACGCCCAACTTCTCGCATAGAACTGGATCGAATGAAATATCAGTTGAAGCTCTATCATTCAATATTTCTTCATCTGACCTTTCCTCAACTGTCAATGTGAATTCGAAGTCGCCTCTTGTTCGAATGGACCTGTACGTAAACGACACGCTACTCGGCTACTGCAACTTTACCTGGTCTGGGTCAACTATGATGTGGAATGGAATACCGCAGACAACAAGAAACTGGAACAACGGTACTTATTCCATAATATTTTCTGTTTCACCGCAATACTTCCCAAGGATGTCTCAATTTTCGATGATGGATGGCGCGTTGTACAACATTGAAATGATAGCCCACTTCCAGAATGGGGCAACCTACACCGTCGACCGAGGGGTCTACGTCAACAGCAACGGATTCTCAGGCATGATGGGCGGAGGATCCTCGTGGCAGGGCATGATGGGAAGGTACTTCCCAGTTCAAAATGTTTCGATTAGAAACGTAATCAGTGACATGAACAACCCACCAAGCAATGCAAACATAATCAAGAGCAACGACACAATAGTTTTCAGCGAAACTCAAAACGTAACGATTCTTGCAGTTGGCATGATGCCTGACAAAGCAACGAATCTGACAGGCATGAACCCGCCGAGCTATGCTAGCGATGATGCCTTTGTGATCTACGGACTCATTGACCCAACTTTGGTCATCCCAAGCGGCGCTCACATCAATCTCATCTTCGCAAACTTTGACGATGACATGTATCACAACTTTGTAGTAACTTCACTTGTGCCACCGTACTACTACATGCTTATGAAGGGTATGATGTTCTCA
>DAHVAI010000477.1 GCA_027314685.1 Nitrososphaerota archaeon
CTGCGGATAATTTCGAACAGAAACTTTACTATCTAACCGTGACTGGAACAAGCGCTGAGCATGGAGATGACGGCCAAGTTGGAAGAGGGAATCGAGCTAACGGTTTAATTACACCATTTCGGCCAATGACGCTTGAGGCGACTGCCGGCAAAAACCCGATCAGTCACACAGGAAAGATTTACAACATTTGCGCAAGTACAATTGTATCTACGATTCTAAAAGAGCATTCAGAACTTGATCAGATCAACTGCTATATCGTTTCGGAAATCGGTAAGCCGATAAACGAACCGCAAGCTATCAATGTGGATTTGCATACTCAAAGTACGCCTAAACTAAGAAACGAGGTGCAGGCAATCGTCGAAGAGAGAATGAAAGAATTGCCCAAGCTCTGGAAACAGATCGTGAGACGTGAGCACTCACTCTTCTAGGGACCTTGGCGACCTTGCATAAAGAGAGTAGGATCTCTCTCCTGCTCTTTCACTTTTTAGCTTTTGTCAATAACTGGTCGACGTTATCCCAGTTCACTACGTTCCAGAACGCATCCACGTAGGAGCCGCGGTCGTTCTTGTATTGCAGATAGTATGCATGCTCCCAAACATCACACACTAAAAGAGGGATCGAGTTCTGACCAGAAAGCAAGTTGTGTTTCTCTGCTTGTAATGTGAGCAATTGATCGCTCGTGGGATCATAGACAAGTAATCCCCAACCTGATCCTTCTACTGCTTTCGCGGCTGTGGCGAATTGAGCTTTGAACGAATCAAAAGAACCAAAATCAGAATTAATCATATCTGCCAACTTCCCACCTGGTTTTCCGCCACCGTTTTGTTTCATGTTGGGCCAGAATATAGAGTGCAGGACATGGCCTGCTAAATTAAAACTTAGGTCTCGCTCAACGCCTTTGATGTCCACCCCTTGCCAGTTGTTCTTGCGTCCTGACTCTAGCTTGTCGAGGGCGGCGTTTGCTCCATTCACGTACGCCAGGTGATGTTTGTCATGATGTAGCGCCATTATATCTTTTGAGATGTAAGGTTCCAGTGCATCGTTTTTGTAAGGAAGATCTGGTAGTGTGTATTTCTTTGTCATGAATCATGAAAACTACATCGTTGGTTTTAAAACTTTCAGCACTAGGTGCGAATAAAGTGCCGAAGGATCAAAATCTAACCTTAAACATCTGGTTTTGTAAGTTTCCCATACCTTCCGATGTTAAGCTGTACTTCGCCACGGAAGGCCTTGGTATATCCATTCTCGATCTTGACTTTGTCGCCGACATCCACGGAATTGATCTGTTCTGCCCAAAGTGAAAGTTTGATGGTACCGCTATCATCCCTTATAGTTGCATCAGCGACTGTGGATGTCCCACCGGCTCTCAGGTTCACAGTCCTTACTTCTCCCTTCTCAATAACTTCTCCTTCAATGTCAACTCTGCTCTGTTCACCTTTGAGGTCGGCGATTTTCATTCGGATTAACGGGATTCCTTCTAAAGATGAATATTTAAACTGATTTTTTGAACCCGGTTACCATTTTAATACGAAAGAGAAGTTTTTCGAAACGAGCGGTCCAGGATCTATCAGATGCTGAATCAAACCCTAATCTCTTATGCTGTCGTGCTGGCCGCTCTATCCTTTATGATTTGCTTTTTCACTACGCGGTACCTAATATCCTTCCTCGCGACCAAGAAAATGACTGTTATGGATTATCACAAACAGGGCAAACCACAGATACCGAGGCCCGGCGGTCCGGGCATTATTGCAGCTGTGATCATCTCGGAAGTCCTCTTATTTGCCCTAACTCATAGTCTTCCTGCGTTGGGCCTTGCTCTGGTTACACTGATTTCCGGACTCATCGGAATTGTCGACGATTTGAAAACCCTTGGCGGCGTTGTAAAACCTGCCCTTTTGTTGATCGGAGGTGTGCCTTTACTTGCACTTCAGTTTCTCTTCCCAAAGGCTGTGATCTACACGCCGAAACTTTATCTCCCGCTTTTCTCGACTCCCACCCACGTTCCACTCATTTACCCTTTGTTGATATTGGTTGCAATTCCAGTGGTAACAAACACGATCAACACTATCGATGTACTGAATGGAGTGGTAAGCGGTTTCATTCTCATTGCGTTTGTCCCAGTGGTTTTTGCTGTGTCATTGCGCCTGATTGAGGGAAAGGAAAATCCTGATGTTTTCGTGGCAATAATGCCGGTAATTGCGGCCACTTTGGCATTCTACTGGTTTCACAAGTTTCCGTCGAAGATATTCCCAGGAGATTCCGGAGCGATGGCCTTGGGGGCAGCTTACGGAACGATTGCAATGATTGGAGGTGTCGAGGTAGTGGCGGTAGTGGCAATCCTCCCCG
>DAHVAI010000495.1 GCA_027314685.1 Nitrososphaerota archaeon
ACATGTTGATGTACGTTATCATTACTGTGTTCATTGTAGGTTTGATGTCAGGGAGAACGCCAGAGTATCTCGGGATGAAAATAACGTCAAGAGACGTGAAAATTGTGATGGTCGCATTTTTGGTTCATCCGCTGATCATTATAGTTCCAACGGTGATTGCCTACGCCAGCGGTGCTGTTTCAGCGATAGGACTTGAAGGAGTACCGCTTGGGTACACGCAGATACTCTACGAGTTCACAACATCTGCTGCAAACAATGGTTCAGACTTTTTGGGGACTGCAGGGAACACGATGTTCTTCAACATAGCCACAGCAATAGTGATATTCCTTGGGAGGTACGTACCGATGGCTTGCCTGCTTGCGGTAGGCGGTTCCATGATAGGGCGGAGGAGAGTCGACATAGGAGCTACATCTCTGAAGACTCACACGTTGTTGTTTTCGTCGATACTGGTGATAAGCATACTCGTGCTGGTGGTGCTTTCCTTCTTTCCTTTCCTTGCGCTCGGCCCAATACTCGCATACTTCCAACACTACCCGAATTTCTTTGGATAAAGTGAGACATTGAGCAAAGTATCCGTGAACAATGGGGAGCGCAAGAGAGGTCTAAGGGAAATGCTGTCTCCCAGAGTGATAGCTGACTCGATTGTAAGATTGAATCCTGTCTCGCTAGCTGCAAATCCTGTGATGCTGATCGTGGAGCTGTCGTTCTTTCTGATATCAGCCATGGCGATCGATCCTCAAATATTCTATCCACTTTCTACTGGCACGATGCGATCATTCTACGCAGAAGTCGCAGCAGTTCTTCTTATCACCGTCTGGTTCAGCACATTTTCAGATTCGCTAGCGGAGACTCAGGCAAAGATGACTGCCCGAAGCCTTCGAACCCTGGAGAGCGAAGTTGTAAGCAAGAAAATCATCATCGAAGGAAATGAGCGAAAGATAAGTCCGACCTCTTCTTCCCAGCTAAGAAAAGGGGATCTCATCCAGCTGGACAAAGGAAACACTATCCCAATTGATAGTGATGTTGTCGAAGGAATCGCCATGGTGGATGAATCGCTCATAACCGGCGAGTCAGCGCCAGTCAGAAAAGCGCCCGGTGATCAGATAATTGGCGGTTCAAAGATAGCGACGGACAGTCTAGTCGCCAAGGTTTCAGTTAACCCCGAGGACACTTACATAAACCAGATGATAAAACTCGTTGAATCTTCCAAGCGGCCCAGAACACCTAACGAACAGGCAATTACGATGGTACTTATCGGATTGACCGCCATTTTCACTGTGGTTGTCGCCGGCATACTCGGACTTTCATTGCTATTGAATCTTGGAGTCGATTTCGCAGTCCTTGTCGCTCTGTATGTTTGTCTTCTTCCAACTACAATAGGTGCGTTGCTTCCAGCGATAGGACTTTCCGGAATCAATAGATTGTATGAAAGCAAGATTATCGCAAAGTCTGGAAAATCAATCGAAGTTGCCGGGGACACCGATACTATCCTGCTAGACAAGACGGGGACCATCACGGTCGGAAATCGACAGGCCATAGAGTTCATTCCTTTCGAGGGTCACACAGAGAAGGAGGTTGGTGATGCTGCTTTCCTTTCCTCTTGGCATGACGACACTCCTGAAGGACGAAGCATAATTCGGCTAGCTCATGAAAAAGGGTTCATTCCTAGGGAAATGAACGCGTTGGAGCAAGCCGAGGCATACGAGTTCTCAGCCACTACACGGACTAGCGGAGTGAAATTACACTCCGGACCAACTTTCCTTCTTCCTAAGGATGGTGGCAACACAGACGAAAGAGGAGGCAGAACTAGGTTCAGAAGGAAGTATGCCGACGAAGCCCTGGCGGAATTCGTCGATTATCAAGTAAACCCCGGCGAATCTCACTCCGACGTAATCGAGATACTCAAAGGAGCGCCAGACTCTATTCGAAAAATCGCGGTCGCGGTGCCAGATAACTACGACAGCGCAACTGAAAGGATCTCCGTAGTTGGCGAGACGCCAATGGCAATTTCGAAGAACCGCCAGATAATAGGATTAATCCGCCTCAAGGATGTGCTGAAGCCTGAGATAAGAGACAAAATAATGGAAGTCAAGTCGATGGGCATACGGCCGGTTATGATAACTGGGGACCAGCCGCTAACTGCAAAAAGCATAGCGAGCGAGGTGGGAATTGAAAACTATGTTTCTCAAGCGAAACCTGAGGACAAGCACCACATCGTGCTAAGGGAGCAAGCGGACAACAGGATAGTCGCTATGATTGGTGATGGAACAAATGACGCTCCTGCTCTTGCGGTTGCAGATGTGGGTCTGGCCATGAACAGTGGAACCGAAGCTGCAAAAGAAGCTGCGAACATGGTTGATATGGAATCAAATCCAGCTAAGATTATCGACGTAGTGATTCTGGGAAAGCAGTTATTGATCACAAGAGGCGCGATAACGGCCTTTAGCATCACAAATGATGTAGCAAAGTACTTTGCAATAGTGCCTGTCTTGTTCTCAACCATTTCCCAGTTGCAAGCACTGAACATTCTTCACCTTGGCCTTCAAAGTGCAGTACTCTCTGCTCTAATCTTCAATGCTGTCATAATCCCTCTATTGATTCCACTTGCCCTGCGCGGCGTATCCTTCAAACCAACTAGCACGATGACAATTTTCTTGAAGAATATACTCGTCTACGGCCTGGGTGGCATTGTTGCACCATTTGTCGGCATAAAACTGATCGACCTTCTGCTGATAGCAATATTTCACATCTGACGCAAGTGGTGCAATGTTTTTGGAACAAAAAACCAATCAAGACGAGAAGAAGAGTGGGACGCTGTCCAGTTATCGCCCAGTTGTAGGACTGGCGATAATTTCCCTTCTAATTTGCGGTGTCTTGTTTCCATTGGTAGTTACGGGGATAGCTCAGGCTACGATGTCTTACCAAGCTAACGGAGAACTGGTCAAGCTCAATGGAAGAGTCGTGGGTTCAAACTTGATTGACAACAATTTCACCTTGCCGGTGTTCTTTCACGCAAGAAACGATTCCGCGTCCGGAGTCGATCCAGACATCACACTCCAAGAGGCGTATTCCCAAGTGCCAGGTGTAAGCAATGCTACCGG